>CAXRCQ010000391.1:0-10290 GCA_964228845.1 Blastomonas sp. | reverse complement strand
GTCATCTTCCTCAAGGAAAAGATCGGCATTCCGCGGCTGATCGGTATCGTGCTGGCGCTGTTCGGGGTGGTGCTGCTGGTATTCGATCCGGCGGCCGGCAAGGAACTGCCCGCGATCGCCATCTCGGCCGTCGGCAGTCTGATCTGGGCGACCGCGACGCTGATCCAGCGCAACCTCGGCGGCATCGGCGTGCTCAACATCAGCGGCTGGCTGGGGCTGATCGGCTCGCTGGTGATCCTGCCCTTTGCGCTGCTGCTCGAACCGAACGGCATGGCCAAGCTGCCCCATCTGAGCGCGGAAACCTATGCCTGGACAATCTATGCGGCGCTGGGATCGAGTATCGGCGGGCATGGCGCGATGGTCTGGCTCCTCCAGCGGCACAGCGTCTCGACCGTCAGCCCGCTCACCATCCCCACCCCGGTCATCTCGGTGGCCTTTGCCACCTGGTGGTTCGGCACACCGCTGACCTGGCTGATGATTGCGGGCGGATTGATTGCGCTGGCGGGCGTCTCTATCGTGGCGGTGCGCAACGCCCAGAAGGCGCGCGAGCTCGCCAGGGCGCGGCTGCTGAAGGAAGGGACCAGATCTTGATCGACACCCCGTCGCCGAATTTCGACGAGCGCAAGCTGCCGATCAATATGCTGGTACTGCATTATACCGGCATGCAGGACGCGCCCTCGGCGATCGAATGGCTCGCCAATCCCGCCTCGAAGGTTTCCGCGCATTATGTCGTGACCGAGGACGGCCAGATCATCCGCATGGTCGACGAGGCCAACCGCGCCTGGCATGCGGGCCGGTCGCTCTGGCGCGGCATCACCGATGTGAACAGCGCCAGCATCGGCATCGAGATCGTCAATCCGGGCCATGAGTTCGGCTATCGCCCGTTCCCCGAAGAGCAGATGTCGGCGCTGATCCCGCTCGTCGCGGACATTGTCGATCGCTACAATATCCAGCGCGCCAATGTCGTCGGGCACAGCGATGTCGCACCCACGCGCAAGCAGGACCCGGGCGAGCTGTTCGACTGGCAGCGGCTCGCGCGCGTCCGCCTTGCCCTTCCCATTCCCGATGGGCGGCTGGTCGATCCCTATTGGAGCGACGGCGCATTCATGCTCGCGCTCGAACGCTTCGGCTATGATATCAGCGACGGACGCGCGGCGACTACCGCCTTCCAGCGCCGCTGGCGGCCGGGCACCATCACCGGCGAGATCGACGGCGAATGCCGCGCCATCCTGTTCGCGCTGCTGCTCGACCGCGACGCCGGACGCACGCGCTGATTGCGCTTTGCCCCATTCCGCGCTAGGCCGCTCGCAGCCAGAGGGTCGGGCAGCCGCGGGTCAGCAATGGCGCGAGGAAAGTCCGGGCTCCACGAAACAGGGATGCCGGGTAACGCCCGGCGGGGGCGACCCCAGGGACAGTGCAACAGAAAGCAGGTTGCCACAGGCTTCGGCCCGGTAACAGTGAAAGGGTGCGGTAAGAGCGCACCGCGCGGTCGGCAACGGTTCGCGGCACGGTAAACCCCATCCGGAGCAAGACCGAATAGGGGCGGATTTGGTGATACGGTTTCTGCTTGCAGAGGCGCGTCCCAGGGGAGTTTCGGCCCCTTGCCGCCCGGGTTGGTTGCTTGAGCGGTGCAGCAATGCCCCGCCTAGAGGAATGGCTGCCCATGACCGGCAACGGTCAGGACAGAACCCGGCTTACAGACCCTCTGGCAATTTTCGGCAACGGGCGTGGTGGTTTGGCCGCAATGGCCGCGACCGCGCCTCAGAGCGACGCGAGCACCAGCTTCGACGGCACTGAATAGTCGATCGACGCCGGCGACTGCTCCAGCTCTTCCAGATCGCACTGCGCAAAATCCTGCGCCGCATCGCCGCCGGCATAGGCCGTCGAGCCGAGCACGAACGTCGCCATCATCGCGATGGAGAGCATGGCTGCGAACATCAACTGGCGGCTCATGATGAGGATCTTCCCTGAAACGTCTTGAATCGCAATCTATGCTGCGGATGCGAGATAGATAGCAGGCCAGAGGTTTCAAGACCCTTAGCGTTCGACAAACGACATGGGAGAACGATGAAGGGTTGGGCGGCGTTGCGCAATCGCCGCGCCGGCTGTAGTTTCCCCCTCAGATCAAGGGGATCGCCATGGGAAAGCGAAAGTCGCTACGTCACTTGTTGCGCGCTGTGGCGGCGCTGGCGCTGGTCGTCGCGATGCCCTCGGGCGCTTGGGCACAGGCTCCGGAGACCAGGCCCAGCATCGGGCGCAAGGAATGCGGGACCGCGGCGCAGACGCAACGGGTGGCGTTGCTGATCGGCAATGGCGGCTATGACGGGGCCGATTGGGACGGGCTGAACAACGCGGCCAATGATGTCGAGCGGCTGTGCGATGTCTTTGCCCAGGCCGGCTTCCGCGTGATACGCTTGGTCGATGTCGATGCCGCAGCAGCCCGCAAGGCGGTCGACGAATTCGCAGCCCTTTCCGCCGCCGCCGATACCGCGCTCATCTATTATGCCGGCCATGGTTTCGAATTTGGCGGGGAGAACTATCTCGTCCCGATCGATGCACCGCGCCTTGCCAGCAAGAACGGTCTGGCCGAACATTTCCTGCCGCTCGACGCGCTGATGGGGGCCGCCAAGGCGAAGCGCTTCAACCTGTTCTTCCTCGATGCGTGCCGCTCGTTCGATGCGGTGGTCGAGCTGACCGATCTCGATCCCGGCGGTCGCGACGGCGCGGTGAGCACGATCGGGCTGCCGCGCGGCGGCAAGGGCGTGGTCTTCTATTCCACCGTCAAGGGCAGCCCGGCGCTCGACGATGCTCCGCCCGAGACTGACGCGATCAGCCCCTTTGCCGCCGCGATCGCAAAATACAGCGCCACGCCGGGGCTCGAGCTCGACCAGTATCTCAAGATCGTCGCACGCGATGTCGAGGAACGTACCCGGCCCGTGATCGATCCGGCGCAATATCCGGTGCGCTACGGCCAGTTTCGCGAGGATTTCTTCCTGATGCCGCTGCCTGCAGGCCCCGCGCCGAATCCGGTCAAGCCGCCCGCCGGGGCGGTGATCGGCGGCATTGCAGGGGGTGCCGTTCCTGCGGTGCGGGCCCGCACCGGAGCCATACGCGGCACCCCCGGCGCGCTGCTGCTGATGATGCCGCAGACGATGAATCTGCTCGCCGGGTTCACGCTCGAAAGGCTGGGAACCGAGGACGAACCCTATCTCGTCGCCGATCTGCTGACCCGGTCGAACGTGCCGTCGCTGGTGGCTGCAGCGCAGACCAACAATGACCCGGTGGCGCAATATCTGCTGGGCTATATGTACGAATTCGGCGTCGGCATGCCCCGGGATCTCGTCGCGGCGCGCAACTGGCTCGAGAAGTCCGCCGCCCAGGGGCATCCTGCCGGACAGCTCGAGCTGGGCTATTTCCTGCGCGCGCATGCCCCGCAGGAAGCAGCCCGTGCCCGCGAGCTGTACGAGCAGGCAGCGGCGCAGGATTATGCCAAGGCCAAGTCGCATCTGGGCGACCTGCTGATCGTCGAGGCGCGCGGCGAACGCGATCCGGCGAAGGTTGCGGCGCTCAAGGCGCGCGCACGCACCCTGTTCGAACAGGCAGCCGCGAAGGGCCATCCCTTCGCGATGTTCGCGCTGGGCGCGCATATCGGCGAGACGGAGACCGCGACAACGTTGCTCAATGCCCTCGCCGCCAAGGGCAATCGCGAAGGCGACCACTGGCTGTGCGAGCTCGAATATTATCGCAATGCCCTCAGCAGCGCCAAGGCCGAGCGCCACTGCACGCGCGGCGCGAGCGGGGGATTTGCGGGATCGCAATTTCTGCAGGCGCGGCGCTATGCCGATGGCCTGGGCGTGCCCAAGTCGCCTCGGGAAGCGGATTACTGGGCGCGGCTGGCGCTATCGCACAAGGAGCTCGATCCAGGCAGGCGCGCGGTGCTGGCCAGCATCGTCCTGCCGGAACGCGCTACCCCCTAGCCCTTCCCCGCTTGCATCGCTACATGCCGCTCATGGCAGGCAGACGATCCACCGACTGGGGCTTCCCGCGATGGCGCGGCTATGGCGCGTCCAGAGAAGCGCAGCAGGTGCGCATGTGCGATCGGCATGGCTGCGATCAGCCGGGCAACTGCCCCGCGCCCAAATCGCCCAACAGCCGCGATCGCTGGTATTTCTGCGAACGCCATGCCGCCGAATATAACCAGGGCTGGGATTATTTCGCCGGGCTCGACAAGGAAGAGGCGGCGGCGCGCGCGGCGGAGGAGCAGCGCGACAATTCGGGCTATCGCGAATCCGCCTTTCACGGCTGGACCGGCTCGGGCGACGGATCGCGCAGCCGCGACGAGATGCGCGCGCTCGACGTGCTCGAATGCGATGTCCATGCCGAGTTCGACGAGGTGAAAAAGGCCTATCGCCGCCTCGCCAAGGCCAATCATCCCGACACCAACCAGGGCGACAAGGAAGCTGCAGCGCGCTTTCAGGCGATACAGGCGGCCTATGCGGTGCTGCGCAGCGCCGAAGAGCGAAAGACCTGGAAGGGCGTGTAATCGCGCCGCAGCGTCCCTATCTGCCCCTCATGAAAACCGAAATCCGTAGCCAGTGGTCGCATGCGCTGCTGGTGTGCAAGAAGTGCCAGAAACGCGCCAAGGCCAGTTTCGGGCCGGAAGGCGACCGCTCGCTGGCCAAGGCTTTGAAACGCCGCCTGCCCGCCGGCAAGGGCCGCAAGGCGCGGCTGGGCGTGGTCGAGGTACCATGCCTGGACATCTGCCCGAAAAAGGGGGTCGTGCTGATCGATACCCGCCATCCCGATCGCTGGCAGATCGTGCGCGAGGATGCCGATATCGACCGTCTCGCCGAAGAACTCGCCCCATAAGCGAAAGGGCCCCTCCCGTCGCCGGAAGAGGCCCTATGTCACCTGGGTAGTGGTGAAATCAACGGCAGCGCACGTTGCCGCGATCGATCTCGCGACCGATCGCCGCGCCGCCCAGGCCGCCGATCACGGCACCAAGGGTCTTGTCGCCACGTCCGGCAATCGCGTTGCCGGCCAGGGCACCTACACCCGCACCGACCAGCAGACCGGTGGTGCCGTTGTCGCGGCGGCAATAATAGCGACCGTCATTGCCGCGCCAGTAGCGGTTGTTGCGGGCCTCGCGACGACCGTCACGACGGCCTTCGCGATAGGCGCGGCGCTCGTCCCGACGCTGGAATTCGGCGGCGTCCTGCGAATAGAAATTGGTCGATACCGGCAGCGGGACCGGGGCAGCGGGCGCGGGGTTCAGAAACGCGGCGGCGCTGGCAAGGGCAAGGTTCAACATGGTTCGTCTCCACATGATACTCCGGACGTTTGGCCCGGCTCGAACCTAACAACATTCATCCTCGAAGGCAGTTTCATGAACGGCAGACAACATGGCCGAATCCGCGATTTTCACCGACGAAGCGAGCCATTTCAGCGATGAACCGTGAAAACTCTTGCAACGAAGCGCTGTCTTATCCATATAAGACACATGTTGAACATTCTCTCCATCATTATCGGCCTCGTTGCGCTATTGCTAGCGATTCCGGCCTTTCTGCCACTGCTCGGCGCACTCAACTGGCTGATCGTGCCGATCGCCCTGCTCGGGGTGCTGCTGGGCTTTCTGTCGCGCAGCAATAGCGGGCGCAATCTATGCCTGGTGGTGCTGGTCGTGTGCATTATCCGGCTATCGCTGGGCGGCGGCATCATCTAACCCGCCGCCATGAGCGGTGAAGCCACGCGACTGAACGGCCTGCCCGAAGCGGTGGGTGCCTATGCCATCTGGGGCTTCATGCCGCTGTTCTTCAAGCAGCTGCAGGGCATCTCCCCGGTGGAGATCGTCGCGCACCGCGTGATGTGGTCGGTTATCCTCGTGCTCGCGATCCTCTGGGCGCGCAAATCGCTGGGTGAGTTCCTCGCGGCCATTCGCGACCTGCGCACCCGGCGCTTCATGATCGCGAGCACGACGCTGATCGCGGGCAACTGGCTGATCTATATCTGGGCGATCACCAACCAGCATATCCTCGCGGGCAGCCTGGGCTATTATATCAACCCGCTGGTCAATGTGGCGCTGGGCGTCGTGTTCTTCAGCGAGCGGATGAACCGCACGCAGCTGGTCGCGATCGCACTGGCTGCGGCAGGCGTGCTGGTGCTGGCAAGCGAATCGCTGGCCTCTATCTGGATCAGCTTGTCGCTTGCGGGAACGTTCGGGCTTTACGGCATGGTCCGCAAGATGGCCCCGGTCGGCTCGCTGCCGGGTCTCGCCTGCGAAACCGTTCTGATGCTGCCCTTTGCCATCGGCTATGCCATCTGGGCGCAGCTCTACGATCCGACCCCTGGCTTCGGCTATTCCACCTATACCGATGCCTTCCTGATCGCGGGTGGCGCGGTTACGACGGCACCGCTCCTGCTCTTCGCCAGCGCCGCGCGCAAGATGCCGCTATCGACGCTGGGCTTCATCCAGTTCATCGGACCGACGATCCAGTTCATGCTGGGCGTTTTCGTCTATGACGAACCCTTTACCCGCGCGCATGCGATCTGTTTCGCCCTGATCTGGAGCGCGGTGGTGCTGTTCTGTCTGGATGGGGTGCGCCGGTCGAGGGCGGCGCGGGTAGCAGTTGCGCGGTGTGCCTGAATCCGCCCCTGCAAGGGGAGGGGGACCACGCAGTGGTGGAGGGGGGTCCAGCGCGGAGCCAGGGTTCCACCGCTCCGTCTCGCCTGCGGTGATCCGCCTCCCCTTGCAGGGGAGGATTTGAAATCAGCCCGCCGAAACCAGGCCCTTTTCCTGCATCAGCGTCTGCAGTTCACCGGCTTCGAACATCTCCATCATGATGTCCGATCCGCCGATGAACTCGCCTTTCACATAGAGCTGCGGGATGGTCGGCCAGTCGGAGAATTCCTTGATGCCCTGGCGGACTTCCATGTCCTGCAGCACGTCGACGCTCTCGTAATCCACCCCCAGATGGTCGAGAATGGCAACGGCGCGGCTGGAAAAGCCGCATTGCGGGAAGAGCGGCGTGCCCTTCATGAACAGAAGGACGTCGTTCGCCTTCACGATTTCGGCGATCTTGGCCTGTGCGGAATCGGTCATCGGGATGCTCCCTTGAATATGCAGATGGCAATTAGCTGGGAAGCGCGGTGGTCAGTTGCAAGGCGTGGAGCTCGCCACCCATGCGCCCGCCCAGCGCCGCATAGACGGCGCGCGTGCGGGCCAGCCGCGTCATCGGGCGAAAGCTTTCGGCCACGACATGCGCGGCATAATGGTCGCCATCGCCCGCCAGATCGGTGATCGTGACCTCGGCATCGGGGATGCCCGCCTTGATCAGCGCCTCGATATCGGCAGCGGCCATCGGCATGGCTCAGTTCGACTCCTCGATGAACTGGCGGCGCGCTTCGGCCATCTTGGCTTCCAGCGCAGTGCGCACGCCCAGTTCGTCGATATCGATTCCGGCAGAGACCAGATCGCCCAGCAGCTTGCGGATCACGTCCTCGTCACCCGCTTCCTCGAAATCGGCCTGCACGACCGACTTGGCATAGGCTTCGGTCTCTTCCGGGGTCAGGCCCATCTGCTCCGCAGCCCAATGGCCGACAAGGCGGTTGCGGCGGGCAGTGATGCGGAACTGAAGGTCCTCATCAGCGGCAAACTTGGCTTCGAATGCGCGTTCGCGGTCATTGAAACTGGTCATGTCGATCCCTTGTTGGTCATGCAGGTCTGGCGTTTGCGCATAGGGCCAGCCACGCCCTCGGGCAAGCGCCAAACCGCATGATTTCGCTGGCTACATCGTCACGACAAGCTTGCCGATCGCCTCGCGATTTTCAAGCTTCGCGATCGCCTTGGGCGCATCGGCAAAGCTGAAGCTTTCCGAAATGCGCGGGGAGATCTTTCCCGCCGCCCACAGATCGAACAGTTCGGCGATATTGGCGGCGTTGCGCTTCGGTTCGCGTGCCGCGAACGCGCCCCAGAACACGCCGCAGACATCGCAGCTCTTGAGCAGCGTGAGGTTGAGCGGCAGCTTGGCGATGCCGGCGGGGAAGCCGACGACGAGGAAGCGCCCTTCCCAGGCCATGGCACGCACTGCCGGTTCCGAATAATCGCCGCCGACCGCATCGTAGACAATGTTTGCGCCATTGGCGCCGACCGCCTGCTTGAACGCATCGGCCAGGGCCTTGGACTGGGCCTTGTCGAACGGCTGGCGATCGTAGACCACGGTCTCGTCCGCGCCAGCCTGCCGCGCAGCCTCAGCCTTTTCCTCGCTCGAGACGGCCGCAACCACACGCGCGCCATAGGCCTTGCCCAGTTCGACGGCCGCCAGCCCGACGCCGCCCGCCGCGCCCAGCACCAGCAGCGTATCGCCCGACTTGATATGCCCGCGATCCTTGAGCGCGTGGATCGAGGTGCCATAGGTCATCAGCAGCGACGCGCCCTGCTCGAAGCTGAACTGATCAGGCAGCTTATAGGCTCCGGCGGCCGGAACCGCCTTCTTCTCGACCAGACCGCCAAAGCCGGTGCCCGCGATCACGCGGTCGCCCACCGTCCAGCCGGTGACGCCCTCGCCCACCGCCTCGACGACACCCGCGATCTCGCTGCCAGGTGCGAACGGACGCTGGGGCTTGAGCTGATACATGTCCTTGATGATCAGCGCGTCGGGGAAGTTGATCGAACAGGCCTTGACCGCGACCAGCAGCTCGCCGGGTCCGGCTACCGGCGCATCGATTTCGGTCATTTCCAGCGTTTCGGGGCCACCTGCGGCATTCGACAAAAGGGCTTTCATCTTCGGGCTCTCTCCAGTTGTTTGTGATTATTCCCCGTTACCCCCGCGCGGGCGGGAGTCCCGCTTTATCCAATGCTCGGCGCAGAAGCGGGATTCCCGCGTTTGCGGGAATGACGAATTCATGCGGCTGCAGGCACCAGCCAGGGCTTCTCGCTCGCCAGCTTCGCCTCATAGGCGCTGATCGCGTCAGTCTTGGCCAGCGTCAGGCCGATCTCGTCGAGCCCCTGCATCAGGCAGGTCTTGCGGAACGGATCGATCTCGAAGGTGAAACGGTCCTGGAAGGGCGTGGTCACCGTCTGGCTTTCCAGATCGATGTGAATCGGATCGGTCGCCGCGACCTCCATCAGCCGGTCGACCGCCTCTTGCGGCAGCACCACGGTGAGGATGCCATTCTTGAACGCATTGCTCGAGAAAATGTCCGAAAAGCTCGGCGCGATCACCGCCGTGATGCCGAGATCGGTCAGCGCCCAGGCGGCGTGCTCGCGGCTCGACCCGCAACCGAAATTGTCGCCGGCGATCAGGATCGGCGCCCCTGCAAATTCGGGATCGTCGAACACGTTGCCCGGCTCGGCGCGCACTGTCTCGAATGCGCCCTTGCCCAGCCCTTCGCGGCTGATCGTCTTCAGCCACTGTGCCGGGATGATGATATCGGTATCGACATTCTTGCGGCCAAAGGGAATGGCACGGCCTTCTACACGGTCAATCGGTTGCATGGGGTCCCTCGGTCGCTTCGGCACCGGGCTCTTCGGGCTTTGGGGCCGGAGCCGGCTTGGGTTTGGCAAACTGCTTGCCGACATAGAGCAATGCCGCTGCCAGCGCCGCCGATCCTACCGCCGCGCCGGCCATGGCGCCGCTGGACCAGCCGTTCTTCTTGTCCTTGGTCACTATCCTACTCCGCTGCCTGGGGAAATGCCGGCAGCTTCTTGATGTCCGCCGGTTCGTGCTGAATGATCACTGTCGCCCCCAGATTGTCGGCCAGTTTCTTGAACCGGTCAAGCGAAGCGAGCGTCTCGGCCCGATCGTAGTTGAAGGTCGGCACGCCGTTGCTCTTGTAGTTCTCGGTGAAATGCGCGAGGTCGCCGGTGAGCAGCACCGGCTTTTTCTTGAGGCGCACCAGCAAGCCGTTATGCCCCGGCGTGTGCCCCGGCAGCCGCAGCATGGTGACCGAGCCATCGCCGAACACGTCCTTGTCGTTGGCCACCGCCTCGACCTTGCTGCCGCCCTTGATCCACGCCTCGAACGGCTTGGGATCGGCGCCATAGGTTGCGGGATCGGTCGTCACCACCTGCCAGTCGTTCTTGCCGACGAGCAGCGTCGCGCCGGGAAAATCGGCGAGCTGGCCGATATGGTCGAAATGATAATGGCTGACCGCGACATATTTGATCGAGGCGGGATCGACACCCAGCGTCGCCAGCTGCTCCTTGATCGTCGCGGAGACCGTCGCGTCCATCGCGGCCTTGCTGTCGAGCGGCTTGCCCTTCATCGCAGCGGGCAGACCTGTGTCCCAGAG
>CAXRCQ010000390.1:0-2986 GCA_964228845.1 Blastomonas sp. | reverse complement strand
CATCGCGGGGACATAGAAGCTGTTCATTACCGAAGACGAGGAGATGCGGAACCTGAGCGGCCGCCCTTCGGGCAGGACGAGTTCGTTCACCGTGGCGATGCCCTGTTCGGGATAGATGAACAGCCATTTCCAGTTGAGCGCCACGGCCTGCACTTCCAGCGGCTTGTCGCTTTCGGTCACGGCCTGTCCGGGCGCGGTGCGGGCGAGCGGGCGATAGGGGTCGAGCAGATGCGTGCCGACCCAGGTCACCGCGCCCAGGCAGATGATGATCAGCAGCGGAATGGCCCAGATGGCGAGTTCGAGCTGGGTCGAATGGTCCCAATCGGGCTTGTAGGTCGCCGCTTCGTTGGCGGCGCGGTATTTCCACGCGAAATATCCGGTCAGCGCCATGACGGGGATAATGATGATCAGCATCAGCAGCGTCGAGATGACGACCAGATCGCCCTGTTGCTGGGCGACGTCGCCGGCAGGGTCGAGCACGACCATGTTGCATCCGCCGAGCAGCGGCAGAAGGCAGGCGGCAGCGATGGCCAGCGGGGGGCGGAGGCGAGTCATGGAGCGCGACATGAACGCCCGATTACTCCGCTATGCTGCAAGCGCACATAGGACATTTTGTCCAAGTGCATTGATCTGGATCAAAGTTGCATAAGGCGTGCGTAGTATTTTGCCCGCACTCCAATCTGCAAGGAACCGCCATGGTGGCCAACACCGTCCCGACGACCGAGGCTGAACGCGATGCCCGCGCGGTCAATGACGATGGCCATGCGGTCGGACCCGGCGAGATCGCGATCGGCGTGATCATCGGCCGCACGTCCGAGTTCTTCGATTTCTTCGTCTATGCCATCGCCTCGGTGCTGGTCTTCCCCAAGCTGGTCTTCCCCTATCTCGATCCGCTCGAAGGCACGCTCTGGTCGTTCGCGATCTTCGCGCTCGCCTTTGCCGCACGGCCTGCGGGAACGCTGATCTTCACCGCCGTCGACCGCGCCTATGGCCGCGGCGCGAAGCTGACCATCGCGCTGTTCCTGCTCGGCGGATCGACTGCGGCCATCGCCTTCCTGCCCGGCCATGCCAGTATCGGCATCGGCTCGGCGCTGCTGCTAGCGCTGTTCCGCATGGGCCAGGGCGTGGCACTGGGCGGCTCGTGGGATGGCCTCGCTTCGCTGCTCGCGCTCAATGCGCCCAAGGAAAAGCGTGGCTGGTATGCGATGATCCCGCAGCTGGGCGCGCCGTTCGGGCTGATCGTTGCCAGCCTGCTCTTCGCCTTCCTCATCTCGGCGCTGCCGGCGGAGGATTTCCTCGCCTGGGGCTGGCGCTATCCGTTCTTCGTCGCCTTCGCGATCAATGTCGTTGCGCTGTTTGCGCGGCTGCGAATCGTGGTGACGCCCGAATATAGCGAGCTGTTCGAAAGCCAGACGCTCCAGCCCGAGCCGGTGCTGGCAACGGTGCGCAGTGAATGGAAGATTATCGTTCTCGGCGCGTTCGCTCCGCTCGCCAGCTTTGCGATGTTCCACATGGTGACGGTTTATCCCCTGAGCTGGGTGTTCCTGTTCACCGAGGAATCGCCGGTGCGCTTCCTGCTGATCGAGGCGGGTGCTGCGGCGCTGGGCGTCGGCGCGATCCTCGCCTCGGGCAGGCTCGCGGACCGTTATGGCCGCCGCAACCTTCTCGCCGCGACCGCTGTCGCCATCGCCGCGTTCAGCGGCTTCGCGCCGCAGCTGCTCGATGCGGGTGGCGCGGGCGAGGCGGCGTTCATGTTCGGCGGCTTCATCCTGCTCGGTCTTGCCTTCGGCCAGTCTTCGGGCGCGCTGTCCTCGTCCTTCCCGCTCAAGCATCGCTATACCGGCTCGGCGCTGACATCGGACCTGGCCTGGCTGTTCGGCGCGGGCTTTGCGCCGATGGTCGCGCTGTGGCTGTCGGCCAATTACGGGTTGCTGGCGGCGGGTGCCTATCTGCTCTCGGGCGCGCTGGCGACGCTGATCGCGCTCTGGTTCAACCGCGAGCTCGGCCAGCAGCAATAGGCCTGCCAGGGGCAAGGCTAGCCATGTTCGTTCCGTTCGATCGCGACTGGCCGCCCTTCGACTCGCCCCGCGCGCCTCCGCCACGGCCGCCGCGCCGCATCAGCCCCGCGCAGGAAAAGCGCCTGATGCATGCGATCGGCCTCAACCTGCTGCTGCTGCTCGTCGCGCCGAGTGGCGGGGCGACCGTGATCGGCGCATTGCTGGGCTGGTGGGGATAGGGCTGCGTCGCGGTTCGCCGCAAGCCGTTCTGACCGTTCGCGTTTTCACTCGGCACCCCGTCGCATCTTCCTGTCCGGTCAGGCGCGATGGCGCTTGATTTGCGCCCGAAGGCCTGCCATCACCCGCTTTGAGAGCGTTCACAATAAGAATGGATGAGGGTGTGATGCGGCGCGGGACTTCGATTGCGGTATTGGGATTCCTGCTGGCGACCGGCGGTGTCGCGGTATCGGCGCAGCCCTCCGCCGCTGATTCCGCACCTCCGGCAGCCATGGCGAATCCTGCAAACTGGCCCGCTGCCTCCAGCCCCGCTGCCATCACCAGCCCTGCCACCGAAGCCGAGATCGACCGGCTGATCGCGCGGATGACGCTGGCGCAGAAGGTCGGCCAGCTGATCCAGGCCGATATCAGCGCAATCACGCCCGAAGACCTGGCCCGCTATCCGCTGGGCTCGATCCTGGCGGGCGGAAATTCGGGGCCCTATGGCGACGAGCGTGCAAGCGGGGCGCAATGGCTGCAGCTGGTCGACGCCTTCCGCGCAGCATCGCGCGCGTCTGGCGCGAAGATCCCCATCCTGTTCGGCGTCGATGCAGTGCACGGCCATTCCAACGTGCCGGGCGCGACGATCTTTCCACACAATATCGGCCTCGGCGCGGCGCGCGATGCCGCGCTCATCGAGCGGATCGGCAAGGTGACGGCGGCAGAAATTGCCGCGACCGGCATCGAATGGACCTTTGCACCGACGCTCGCTG
>CAXRCQ010000389.1:0-18848 GCA_964228845.1 Blastomonas sp. | reverse complement strand
AGGGGACGGTCGCACTCGAAATGCTCGAGGACGCGCCCGAGATCGATCATTTCGTGAGTCCCATCGGCGGTGGCGGCCTGTTCTCCGGCATGGGCACCGCCGCGCGCGCGCTCAAGCCCGAGGTCAGGCTGACCGGCGTGCAGGCGCAGCTCTATCCCAGCCTGTACAACACGGTGAAGGGCACCGCATATCCGTGCGAGGGCGACACCTTGGCCGAGGGCATCGCGGTCAAGCAGCCGGGCGATTTCACCCGCGAGATCGTCCGCGCGCTTGCCGATGACATCGTGCTGGTCAGCGAGCCGCAGCTCGAAACCGCGGTCAGCCTGTTGCTGCAGATCGAGAAGACCGTGGCCGAAGGCGCCGGGGCTGCCGGGCTTGCCGCGCTGCTCGCCGAGCCCGACCGGTTCAAGGGCCAGACCGTGGGCGTCGTGCTGTGCGGAGGCAATATCGATACCCGTCTGCTCGCCAATGTGCTGCTGCGCGATCTGGCGCGCTCGGGTCGCCTGGCGCGGCTTCGCATCGCGCTGCAGGACCGGCCCGGCGCGCTGTTCAAGGTGATGCGCCACTTCGACGCGCATCAGGTCCACATCATCGAGATCTACCACCAGCGCGTGTTCACCAACCTGCCTGCCAAGGGGCTGATCACCGATATCGAATGCGAGGCACGCGACCGCAGCCAGCTCGACGCGCTGGTCGCCTCGCTCAAGGCGAGCGGTTATGACGTGGGCCTGGTCGAGGTGGCGTAAGCGAGTTTCCCCTCCCGCGTGCGGGAGGGGTGCCCGAAGGGCGGGGTGGGCCTGCGCTCCCCGCCGTGCTCCGACACCGGTCCGGTGAACCGGACCTGTCCCTCCCCAGGGGAGGGGTGAGGCCAGTCTCGATTCAGCATGAATCGTTCCTTATCCACAGCCGGCCCACGCTTGACCGCCGATTTGACTCGACTTGGCGCTGCTTAACCAAGAAAGTTGGTTAACCGGCTTGGCGGCCGGGGGTGTTGCCGGGCATATCGGTGGCAGGGCGTTTACCCCTCGAGATCAGGCCATTTGCACAAGGACCGTCTGCCACGTGAGCGCACCGGCACGTTTTCCCCGTTTTTTCGTGACCAACCCCGGCCCGTGCCCCTATCTGCCGGGCAAGAGCGAGCGCAAGGTGTTCACCGAACTGAGCGGTCCGCATGCCGATGAACTCAATGATGCGCTCAGCCGCATCGGGTTTCGCCGCAGCCAGAATGTCGCCTATCGCCCCAGCTGCCTCGATTGCCGCGCCTGCGTCTCGGTGCGTGTGGTGGCAGACCAGTTCGTTCCGTCGGCCAACCAGCGCAAGCTGCTCAAGCGCAACCGCGATCTGATCGTTTCGGCCTGCAAGCCCTGGTCGACGCAGGAGCAGTATGACCTGCTGCGCCGCTATCTCAAGACGCGACACCCCGGCGGCGGCATGTCCGACATGGACGACATGGACTATGCCGACATGGTCGAGCACACCCCGGTGCGCAGCTATGTCATCGAATATCGTGAGCCCAATCCGGATGGCAGCGCGGGCAGGCTGGTCGGCGCCTGCCTGACCGACCAGCAGGGTGACGGGCTGTCGATGATCTACAGCTTCTACGAGCCCGATCATCCGACGCGCCGGGGCCTGGGCAATTACATCATCATGGACCATATCCAGCGCGCCGCGCGCGCCCGGCTGCCCTATGTGTATCTCGGCTATTGGGTAAAATCTTCGCCGCGCATGCAGTACAAGATAAAATACCAGCCGCTCGAACTGCTTGGCCCCGATGGCTGGCACGCTTTCGACCTTGAACGCGATGGTGCGCCCGCCTAGTCACTGCTTTTGATCTTGGGCTGGAACCTGCCCGCGCTGAAAGCATTTTGGATTGATGAGGCTGGGTGATCGCGCGCGCCCAACAAGGGCGGGAACACTGGTCATGCTGGCTCTGGGCTGCGCATGGCCGGGCGGGGTTCATGCGCAACAGGCTCCAGGTGAAGCGAACGAGCCGGTAGCATCGGCCCCGGTAGCATCAGCCGATGCCGACGCATTACTCGAAGATGCGCAAACGTTCGATCCGCTGACCATCGATCCGCTCGCCCCGCTCGATCAATTGCCCGGCATCGAAGTGGAATGGCCCGAAGGCGGCGACATTCCGGCCTGGCCTGGCGAGTTCGCAGCCGAAGACATATTGCCGGCCGGGACCGAAGCCGCCGATGTGTCCGACAGCACGGTGGGCGATACGGTGGCGACCGGGATCGATGATATCCGCGATGGGCTGGCGTCGCTGCCCGGCGATGCGAGCGGTACGCCTTCGGTCGAATCCGAGAATGGCGATCGTGCCCAGCGACGCGCCGAACGCCAGGAGGAGCGCGAGCAGCGGCGTGCCGAGCGTCAGGCGCTGCGCGAGATCGACGATGGCGATGTGCGCTATCGCGTCACGGTGAATTTTGTGCCGTCAGAGGACCTGGACACGCTCGACCAGGATGCGTTTCGCGACCGGTTTGATTCGCTTTCCACGCTGGAGCGACTTGCCGACGACGACGCCAATCTGGCGCAGGTCAATCGACGCGCGCGCGATGACGGTGACCTGCTGGGCACCATGCTGCGCGTCTACGGCTTCTATGACGGAGAAGTGCGCAATTCCGTCGCCAGAATAGCCGGCGAAGACCGGGTTGCACTGGATTTCGAGGTCAATACCGGGCCGGTCTACCGGCTCAGCATGATCGATCTGGCAGGGCTGGATGTCGTCGGGGTGGACGTTCCGGCGGCGCGTGCGGCCTTTGGCATGAAGGTGGGCGATCCGGCGAATTCGGACCGGATTGTTGCCGGGCGGCTGGCGGTGCTGACGCAGCTGCTGGAAACCGGCTTTCCGTTCGCCCAGACCGGCGAGCCCGATCTGCTGATCGATCACGAGGCGCGCAGCGGCGCGCTGACCGTGCCGGTCACCCCCGGCGGCCAGTATCGCTTTGGCAGCATCATCGCCGAGGACAATGGCCTGTTCGGGCCCCGGCATCTGCAGCGGATCGCCCGGTTCCAGCCAGGCGACCTGTTCCAGGCTTCCGAGATGGACGACCTGCGCCGGGCGATCCTGCAGACCGGGCTGGTGTCCACGACGACACTGACCCCGGTCGCCGCATCGGAACCCGTCGGTAGTGAGCCGGGGTCAGTGGACATCCGCGTCGAAACGGCTCCGGCACCCTTGCGCACGATTGCCGGCGCCGTCGGTTATGGCACGGGCGAAGGCTATCGCGCCGAAGTCAGCTGGGAGCATCGCAATTTCTTCCCGCCCGAGGGGCTGGTGCGCGCGCGTGCCGTCGGCGGCACGCAGGAGCAGCTGATCAACCTGCTCTATCGCCGCAACAATTTCATCAAGCGCGACCGAGTGCTGACCGCGCAGATCCTCGCGAGCAACATCAACCGCGATGCCTTCGAGGCGCGCACCTTCCTCGTCGCCGCCTCGCTCGAACGGCAGACCAATCTGATCTTCCAGAAAAAATGGACCTGGTCGCTGGGGGCGGAACTGGTGCTGTCCGACGAGCGCGACAGCCGCGCGCGCATTGTCGGCGGTTCGCGGCGCACCTTCTTCATTGCGGCGCTGCCTACCGCCCTGACCTATGATGGCACCGACAGCCTTCTCGATCCGACCCGTGGTTTCCGGCTGGGAGGACGCGTCTCGCCCGAATATTCGCTGCAATCGGGGAGCAAGGGCTATGCCCGCATCCAGATCGACGGCAGCTATTACCAGCCGGTGTCGGAACGGATCGTGCTCGCGGGCCGCATAAG
Source organism: Blastomonas sp. (assembly GCA_964228845.1). Lineage (GTDB taxonomy): Bacteria > Pseudomonadota > Alphaproteobacteria > Sphingomonadales > Sphingomonadaceae > Blastomonas. The sequence continues at coordinate 15,080 of CAXRCQ010000389.1, read as the reverse complement.
GCTGGGGAGCATATTCGGGGCAAACCGTTTCGACATCGCGCCCTCGCGGCGCTTCTATGCGGGCGGCGGAGGTTCGGTGCGCGGCTACGGGTTCCAGGCCATCGGGCCGCGCGACGCCAACAACGATCCGATCGGCGGCAACGGCCTGGCCGAAGTCTCACTGGAGGCCCGCGTGCGCTTCGGCGATTTCGGCGTGGTGCCGTTCTTCGACGCAGGCAATGTCTACGCGGGTAGCACGCCCGATTTCAGCGGCATCCGCTACGGCGCGGGCATCGGCGTGCGCTATTACAGCAGCTTCGGCCCGCTGAGGCTGGATGTCGGAACGCCGCTGAACCCGCAGCCCGGCGACAGCCGCATCGGGGTCTATATCTCGCTGGGACAGGCCTTCTGATGACGGAGGAGCAGGCCACCGATCTGCCGGCATCCGACGCGCTGCCCGAAAAGCGCAGGCCGGTGCGCTGGGTGCGCGGCCTTGTCATCGTCGTGCTGGTCCTCTCCGGGCTGTTGGGAGCCTTGCTGTTCGGGCTCGATACCGGGCCGGGACGCCGCTTCGTGGCCGAACAGATTGCCGGCTATCAGCTCAAATCGGGACTGTCGATGCGCGTCGCGCGGATCGAGGGTTCGATCTATGGAAAGGCGGTGCTGCGCGGGGTCGAGTTGCGCGATACCAAGCGTGTGTTCTTCACCGCATCGGCGGTCGATCTGGACTGGCGGCCGTTCCAATTCCTCAGCAACCGGCTCGATATCCGCGATCTTGTCATCCTGCGCGGCGAATTGCGCAGCCTGCCCGAGCTCAATCCCGGCGACCCCGACGATCCGCTGCTGCCCGCGTTCGATATCCGTATTGACCGGCTGCGCGCCGATGGCCTGGTGATCCGCGATGGCGTTGCCGGGCCGCGCCGGGTCGCCAATCTCGCGGGCAAGGTCGATATCCGCTCGGGCCGGGTGCTGGTCGATGCGCGCGCGTCGCTCGCCGATGGCACCGACCGGGTCGTGGTGAACATCGACGCCATGCCCGATCAGAACCGGCTGATGATCGACGGCGATGTCGTCGCACCTGCCAACGGTGCCATTGCCGCGCTGGCCGGTCTCACGCAGGACCTGGCGGCCTCGATCAAGGGTCGGGGCGACTGGGATTTCTGGCAGGGCAGACTGGCCGCGCGGCTTGGCGGGAGGGAACTGACGGCGCTCGGTATCGATCAGCGTGAGGGACAGGTGCGGATCCGGGGATTCGTAAGGCCCCAGCCGCTGATCGGCAGCAGCTCCGCGCGCGCGCTCGGGCCGGCCATCGGCGTGGTCGCGCGCGGCACGCTCGATGCGCGCGTGCTTGCGGGGATGGTCGCGCTGGCGGGGCAGGCGGGTACGCTCAGCGCGCAGGGCGCGATCGATCTCGGCCAGAACCGCTTTGACGATGTCAAAATCCTCGCCGGCTTGTCGCGCCCGCAACTGCTGGCGGAAGGGCTCGATGCGCGAAATCTCCGCGCGAAGGTGACGCTCGACGGCCCGTTCGGCGATCTGCAAGCGCCCTATCGCCTGTCGGCCGATCGTGTTGCCCTGGCGGGGCTGAGCGCCGAAACGCTGCTCGCCGAGGGCGCAGCCACGCGCAAGGGCAGGGATTTCACCATCCCCGTCAAGGTCAGCGCGACGCGAATCGTCACCGGCAATGCCTATGGCGACCGGCTGGCCAATGGCCTGACAGGGCAGGGCGTGGTGCGGATGCGCGACGGCGTGCTCAGCAGCGATCCGACCCGGCTCACCAGTTCCAGCCTGGTCGCGCTGGTCCAGCTTTCCGGCAGCACGCAGCGCGGGCGCTATCTGGCTGTCGTCGATGCGCGGCTACCAGCGTTCGGTATCGAGAATGTCGGTAATGCCGATGTCGATGCCAATGTCCGCGTGGCCTTCGGCGGCGGCGGGCCATGGGATATGCTCGGCGACGTGCGCGTGCTGATGCGCCGCGTCATTAACGACTCGGTGGTCAATCTGGTCGGCCCGTCGCCGCGCTTTGCCAGCAAGTTCAGCTATGGCGCGGGCCAGCCTTTCGTCCTGCGCGACGCGAGCCTCGCGGCAGAGAAGCTGGCGCTGATCGGCGGCGGCCGGCTGGAGAGCGATGGTCGGATCGTGCTGCGGGCCAGCGGACGCCATCGCGATTACGGCCCGCTCGATCTTAGCGCCGATTCCATCCGGGGCGATACGCGCGCTGTGCTGCCGCTGGAGGACCCGCTGCCCGCACTGGGCGTGCAGGACCTTCGGCTGGCGCTCGGCACCGTGCCCGATGGTTTTTCGGTGGATGTCACCGGGCAATCGACTCTGGGGCCGCTGGAGGGCGCGACGAGGATCTACGCGCGCGAGGCTGGGCGCACGCAGATTCGGATCGAGCGCTTTACCGTGTCGCAGGCGCTTTTTGCGGGAGATATCTACGCAACCAGTGCGGGGATCGAAGGCGCGCTCAACGTCTCGGGCGGCGGCATTACCGGCGATGTGACGCTCGATCCGCGCAGCGGTGGGCAGGGCGTCAAGGCAGTCCTGGACCTCGCCAATGCGCGGTTCGACGGCGAGGTGCCTATCACGATCAATCGCGGCGCTGCGGAGATTGACGCGCTGATTGCGCAGGGCCGCAACACCATCGTCGGCAGCATCCGCGCGCAGGGCATCGGACGCGGTCCGCTGTTCATCGGGCGGCTCGCGGCCAACGCTAACCTGGTCAATGGCGAGGGCCGGGTGACGGCATCGCTCGCAGGTCGGCGAGGCAGCAATTTCGAACTGCAGACCAGTGCCCAGATTGCCAGCAATGCGATCACGCTCGCGGGCAGCGGGCAATATGGCAATCGGCGGCTGCGGCTGGTGCGACCGGCGCGGCTGACCCGGCTGGACGATGGCGGCTGGCGGCTCGCGCCTTCGGTGCTGCGCGTCGGGCGGGGGCGGTTGGGGGCGCAGGGGCGCTTCGGTGGCGGGCTCACCGATATCAGCGCGCAGTTCAACACCGTGCCGCTGGCCTTGTTCGACGTCGCGGTGCGCGAACTGGGCTTTGGCGGAAATGCCTCGGGCACGCTCAGCTATCGCCAGGCCCAGGGCGGCGTGCCGACGGGCAAGGCCAGCATCAAGCTGGACAACCTCACCCGTACGGGGCTTATCGTCAGTTCGCGTCCGGTCGATATCGCGGCCAATCTGGCGCTCACCGCCGATGCACTGGCGGTTCGTGCGGTGATCGCCGAGCAGGACAAGACCGTGGGTCGGGCCCAGGCGCGTATCGGCAGTATGCCGCAGGGTTTCGACCTGTTCGGGCGGTTGCGGCGTGGATCGCTCGCCGGCCAGCTGCGCTTCAACGGGCCTGCGGATTCGCTCTGGCGCCTGCTGGGGATCGAGGCGTTCGACGTGACTGGCCAGGTCGGCGTTGCCGCAAACCTTTCGGGCAGCCTGATGGACCCCAGCATCAATGGCGTGCTGGCCACGCGCACCGCGCGGCTCGAAAGCGGACTCTCGGGCACGGTGATCAGCGATATTGCCTCGCGCGGCCAGTTCAACGGATCTCGGCTGACGTTGACCAGCTTTACCGGCAAGGCCGGATCGAACGGAACGGTCAGCGGATCGGGCTATGTCGATTATGGCGGCCTTTTCGCCTCGCCCTCGCGCGGGGTCGCGGTCGAGATCAGGGCCACGGCGAAAAATGCGCAGCTGGTAAATCGAGACGATTTCGGCGCGACCGTTACCGGGCCGCTGACCATCTCGTCCGATGGCAGCACCGGCACGCTCGGCGGCGATGTCGTGCTCAATCGCGGACGCTTCCGCCTTGGTCAGTTCAACGCGGCCGAAGCCTTGCCGGTGATCAACGTGCGCGAGATCAACCGCCGCGCCGACGAAGCTCCGCGCCGTCAGCGCCCGGCCATCTGGCGTTACAATGTCAAGGCGCGCGCACCCAACCAGTTCACGGTCACGGGCCTTGGCATCAACAGCGAATGGGGGGCGAACATCACGCTCACAGGCACCGTCGATGCCCCGCGCCTCAACGGCCAGGCGGACCTGATCCGCGGCGAGTATGAATTTGCCGGGCGCGATTTCGATCTGGAGCGCGGGCGGATCAATTTCCGCGGGGAATCGCCGCCCAATCCGGCGCTCGATATCGCAGCATCGGCAAACCTTACCGACCTCAATGCCACGATCAACGTGCGCGGCAGCGGCCTAGCGCCCGAGATCAGCTTCACCAGCACACCTGCCCTGCCCGAGGACGAACTCCTCGCCCGTCTGCTGTTCGGCTCGTCGATCACCGATATCTCCGCGCCCGAAGCCGTGCAGCTGGCCGCCGCGCTCGCCTCGCTGCGCGGCGGCGGCGGGCTCGATCCGATCAATGCGCTGCGCGGCGCGATCGGGCTCGACCGGTTGCGCATCGTGGAGGGCAACCAGACGCTGGGCCAGGGCACCAGCATCGCGGCAGGCAAGTACATCACGCGCAACACCTATGTGGAGATCGTGACCGACGGGCGCGGCTATTCGGCAACGCAGGTCGAGTTCCAGATCACCCGCTGGCTGTCGCTGCTCTCGTCGATCTCGACCATCGGTCGCCAAAGCGCGAACGTGCGGATTTCGAAGGATTATTGAGGGTTGCGAATTATTCCTAAACCCCGTGTAGTTGTGGACGGAATGAACAGGGGAGGAACCACATTGTGGGCAAACTTGCATGGGGCGCGATGGGGCTGGCGGTGGTGCTGTTGGGTATCCGGCTGGTCGATGGATCGCAGGTCGCAGCCATGCTGAACGCCGACAAGCCGATCATGCAATGGCCCGATCTGCTCGATCAGCCGCGCCCCGAGGCAGACCGCACGATCGCCTATGGCAAGGACCCGCTGCAGATTGTCGATCTCTGGCTGCCCACAGGCAAGGGGCCGCATCCGGTCGTGGTGATGATCCATGGCGGTTGCTGGCAGACCGAGATCGCTACGCGCGACATCATGAACTATATCGCCGACGACCTGCGCAAGGACGGGATCGCGGTGTGGAATATCGAGTATCGCGGCGTCGATCGCGGCGGCGGCTATCCGAATACGTATCTTGACGTGGGCGCAGCGGCGGACCTGCTGGGCGCACAGGCCGGGGCGTTGAACCTCGACCTCACCCACAGCATCGCCATCGGCCATTCGGCGGGTGGGCATCTGGCCTTGTGGCTGGCGGCGCGGCAGGCATTGCCCGAGGACGAGGCGCTTCGAGGGCCCGATCCGCTGCGCATCGATACCGCCATCAGCCAGGCAGGCATTGCCGATCTGCGCGCGGCGATGCAGCGCAAGGGCCATGCCTGCGGCACCGATGCACCCACCAAAATGGCGGGTGGCAGGTTTGCGCTGACCTCGCCGCCGGAAATGCCGGTGAGCAAGGCGCAGCAGATCCAGTTCCATACCGACAGGGACCGCATCGCGCCGCCTGCCTATGCCGATGCCTATGCCGCCGACATGAAGAAGCGCGGGATCACGGTCGAAAATCATGTTCACGGCCCCGAAGGCCATGTCGAGCTGATCGCGCCGACCAGTCGCAGCTGGGCTGCGCAAAAGGCGCGGATCAAGCAGTTGCTGGGGCGCTGATCATGACCGATTTTCCTTCGCTTGCCGAGGCCGAGGCGCGAGATGCCGCCGACCCGCTGCGCGGCTGGCCCGATCGTTTCACGCTGCCCGAAGGCGTGATCTATCTCGACGGCAATTCGCTCGGCGCGCTGCCGGTGACGACGCGCGCGCTGATGCAGGATGCGGTCGATCGGCCATGGGGCGAGGGGCTGATCCGCAGCTGGAACGATGCCAACTGGATCGGCGCGCCGCGCAGGATCGGCGACAAGATCGCCGCATTGATCGGGGCCGCGCCGGGCGAGGTGATCGCGTGCGATTCGGTGACGGTAAATCTCTACAAGCTCATGGGTGCAATCCTGGCGGCGCGGGCGGGCGAAGGGCGGACGATCCTTACCGAGAGCGGAAATTTCCCGACCGATCTGCATGTTGCTGCAGGCATTGCTGCGCAGCATGGACTGGTGCTCGATGCTGCCCCGCGCGAAGCGATCAGCCAGCGCATCGGCCCGGATACCGTGCTAATCGTGCTGACCCATGTGCATTACAAGACCGGCGAACGGTTCGACATGGCTGCGATCCAGGCGCTGGCCGATGCGCACAATGTTCCGCTGATCTGGGATCTGTCGCACAGCACCGGCGCGGTGCCGCTGGACCTGGCCGCCGATGCCGCGCGCTTTGCGGTCGGTTGCGGTTACAAATATCTCAACGGTGGCCCCGGCGCGCCTGCCTTTCTCTATGTCGCAGGCGAAGCGCTGGAGTTTCTCGGTTCGCCGATCCAGGGCTGGATGGGCCATGCCTCGCCCTTCGCGATGACCGACGACTACGCGCCCGCACCGGGGATCGAACGGTTTCTCGCGGGCACCCCGCCGATGCTCTCGCTGCTCGCGCTCGAAGCGGGAGTCGATCTGATGATGGATGCGGATCGCGATACGCTCTGGGCCAAGTCGCAAGCCCTTTTCGATTTCCTGAGCCAGCTGATGGCGGCGCGCTGCCCGCAACTGAGGCCGATCACTCCTGCGCGCGCCGAGCTGCGCGGCAGCCATGCGAGCTTCGCGCATCCCGACGCCTGGCCGATCAACCGCGCGCTGATCGATGCGGGCGTCATCGGTGATTTCCGCGCGCCGGACGTGCTGCGGCTGGGCCTGACCCCGCTCTATCTGGGCTTTGCCGATATCTGGCATGCCGTGGATCGGCTCGCTGCCATCATGGGTGAGGGGCGCTGGCAGCGCGACGCGTACAAGATCGCCACGCGCGTTACTTGAGGGGCAGCGATCCGCTGTCCTGAACGTTGCACAACCAGGGGGCCATGCCGGGTCAATACCGGCTCCCCCAAGCTCAAGCTTCGCCGGCAATGGCCGGGAACCGACAGGAGAGAGACATGCAGCGGCTATTGGCCTGCCTCGATGTATCGCATTATTCGCAGACCGTGTGCGAGCACGCCGCCTGGGCGGCGGAGCGCCTCAAGGCAACGGTGGAACTGCTCCACGTCATCCAGCGCAACGATGCGCGCGCCGAACTGGACGGCGCAGGCCTTGCGAGCAAGCCCGGCCTGCTGGACGAAGTGCTGGCGCTCAAGGCGGCGGAGGGGCGGCTCGCCGATCGTCAAGGGCAGTTGCTGCTCGAATCCGCCGTAGATCAGCTGCGCGCACGCGGCGTGACCGATGTCGAGCTCAGCCTGCGCGAGGGCGGCATTGTCGAGACGATTGCCGAGCGCGAGGCATTTGTCGACATGACGATCATCGGCAAGCGGGGTGCGCAGGCCGATTTCGCCAAGGGGCATCTTGGTAGCAAGGTCGAGCGCGTGATCCGTCAGAGCCGCAAACCGGTGCTGGTCGCCACTCGCGTGTTCAAGGCCCCGCAGCGCATCGCCATTGCATTCGATGGCGGACCCTCAAGCCGCAAGGCGCTCGAATATGTCTCGACGTCGATGCTGTTCGGCGGGCTGGATATCGATATAGTGCTGGTCGGCGGCTATACCGACAGCAACGCCGCGCATATCGACTGGGCGCAGACCCAGTTCACAGGGCGCGCGGGCGTCAAGGCGGTGCAGCGCGAGGGCAATCCCGACGCCGTGCTGCCGCAGGTGATCCGCGAGCGCGGCATCGATCTGCTGGTCATGGGGGCCTATGGGCACAGTCCGCTGCGCAACATGCTGGTCGGCAGCACCACGACCCAGATGATCCGCGCCGGGCAGACATCGGTGCTGCTGTTCAGGTAGCAGATGCTCTTTCGCCTTTAGGGGAGAGGGTTATTACTCCAGGTACAGCGCCTGCAGCCGCGCTATATCCACCTTCGTCACGCCGATCGTCGCCAGATAGCCCTCGACGCCGCCATAATCGCGATCGAGCACCTCGAAGAACTGCGCCAGATGCGATTTGCCCGAGGCGGAATAGAGCGGCTCGGCCTTCACCCCGCCGGGCTTCTTGGCGGCGGCGGCATAATATTGGACGATCGGGTTGGTCGGATAGTTGGCCGGATCGAGCGGCGGCATCTCGTTCTGCGGGCGGCGCAGTTGGGTGGACAAGTGGTAGTCCGCCAGGATCGTCTCGCGATCGACGCCCAGTGCGCTCAGGATCAGGGCCGAGGCGATGCCGGTGCGGTCCTGCCCGGCGGAACAGTGATACATCACCGCGCCGTCATCGGCGAGCAGCCGCTTGAACAGCGAGCGATATTGCGGCGCGAGCAGCTTTTCCATGCCGGTATAGACATATTCGCCCTTCATGCTGCCCATGTTCGCCATCAGCGGCTTGAGCGAATAGTCGTTCGAGACGAACAGCGCGCCGGTGCGGTCGTCGAGCTGGGTGGCGGCAACCTCGCGCTCCTCGAGCGAGCGCAGATCGACGATCGTCCCGATATTCAGCCCGCCGAGCAGCGCATAATCCTGATCGGTGAGCAGCGGCAGCGCACCCGAGCGGAAGATCTTGCCCCAGCGCACGGTCTTGCCGCCTGCGCCCTTGTAGCCGCCGAGGTCGCGGAAGTTCGATCCCTTGGCGAGCGGCAGCTCGCGCTCGGCGGTCAGCGTCAGCGAGGCATCGCCGCCATCGCGCAGCACCAGGAACTGGCGCTTGCTGGCGGGCATGGCGACGATGGCCTCGCCCTTGCGACTGGCCTTGACCACCGGAATGGCCGCCCCGGCGGCAACCGGGGTGTCGGTGACGATGATGTCGACCGGGTCGCTGTCGGTCCAGGTTACCTTGACCTTGTCAGCATCGATGCGGCCGACCGTCACGCTATCGACGGCGAGCGCGGGCGCGGCGCTGGCGATCAGCGCGAGGGCGAACGCGGTCTTTACACGCATGGCAGTCTCTCCTGTCAGAAGCCGAAGCGGATGCCGGCAAGGTAGCGCCTGCCGATCTGTTCCACCTCGGTCGGGCGGCCCTTGTTGCCAAGGAATGCGGTATATTTGGCGTCGGTCAAGTTGTTGAGATCGGCAAACAGGCTGATGTTCGGGGTGATGTCATAGCGGATGGCGACATCGACATTGGTGTACCCGCCGCGGAACTCGTCGCCGGTGGTGGTGCCGCCGGTGCCGATCGACAGCGTTTCGAGATAATCGCTGCGCCACTGATAGCTGGCGCGGACCGAAAGCCCGTATTTCTCGTAATAGAGCGAGGCGTTGACGATCGTGTCCGAGGTGCCGGGGAAGCCGATATTGCGGCGCTGGTCGGTATCGAAGCTGCCTTCGATCAGCGTCAGGTTGCCCTGGAAGCCGAAGCCGTCGAGCGGCGAGGGAAGGAAGGTGAACTGCTGCTGATAGTTGAACTCGACCCCGTAGAGCTCGCCCGAATTGCCGTTGAAACTGGAGGTGAGCAGATAGCGCGAACGATCGACGCCGTTGCTGTTGAACGCATCCGACCCGACGATCTGCGTGTTCGAGAACAGCACGTTGTCGACCCAGCGGTGGAAGCCCGACACCGCGATGATGCCCTGGCCGGGAATGTAATATTCCAGGCTCGCATCGACGCCCCAGGTATATTCGGGGCGCAGCGTCGGGTTGCCGCCGCCGATCGTACCGGGGCTGTTGGTGTCGTTGATTGCCGATCCCACCCGGATTTCGCCGAAGCTTGGCCGCGCGATGCCGCGCTGTCCGGCGACGCGGAACACCAGATTGTCGGTCAGATCGAACCGGGCGTTCACGCTGGGAAAGATGTCGGTATAGTCCTGCGGCGCCGAGAGCGGCACGAGGGTACCGTTGGCAAGCCGCGCCTGGCCCTGGTTCTGCAGCCGGAAATGCTCGACGCGCGCACCGGCGATCACCTGGCCGCCGTGGAACACCCATTTGGCTATGCCGTAAGCGGTCAACGTCTTCTCGTTGAGCGCGAAGCGATTCTCTGCGGGCACGTTGTTGGCGGGGTTGAACCGGCCCTGGCGCTGCAGCGTCGAGAGGATGTTTTCCAGATCGGCGCGCATGCGTGTATTGTCGACATAATTGAAGGTGATGCCGAGCGGGAAGCCGGTGTCCCAGGGCGTATTGCTGATATAGCTCGCCGGGTTGAAGCTGAGCCCGGTTCCGGCCAGCGCGGCAGGCGAGAGCAGCACCGCGTTCGAGGTGGCAAAGATGAAGCCGTTAATGTCGCGGTCGGCATAGAGCAGGCCGCCGGTCAGCGTCACGTCGCCCAGTTCCTTGGCGACATCGAGCTTCACCGTATAGCTGTCGGTGAAAACGTCCTGGACGATCGGAATCAGCACCGCAGGTGAGGTATTGGCGTTGATCAGCGTCGACTGATCGAAATTGGCCAGCGCCGGGCCGCGCACGAAACTGCCCGCCGTCGCGCCCGGCACCGTCTGGAACAACTGGACGATCGGCAGGTTCGGGCGGCTGAAATCATAGCGCACCGAGGGCGACGTCGCGGTAGCGGTGCTCGCCTGGACCAGCGGCAGGAAGGTGGTGTTTTCGGTGCGGGTATAGTTCGCCGCGAAATTCACCTTCCAGCCATTCTCCTCGTAATCGCCGCCGATGGTGTTGATGAAATTGCGCGTGCGATAATTGCCGAGGTTGAACGAGCCGCGGATCGGCACGCGGACCAGATCACCGCCCGAAAGGTTGCGCGTGCCCGAGAGCGCGCGGTCGAGCCGGATCTCGTACTGGTCGCGCTGCTCGTCGTCCTTGAACTCGGTATAGATGGTCTTGGCGTAGAGCTTCTGGCCTTCCTGCGGCGAGTATTCGAACGCGGCGAACAGGCCATTGTTCTCGCGCACCAGGCGATACTGGCGGATGTCGATCTCGGTCGGGCCGAACTGGGTATCGGTGGGGCCGCTCGGCTCGTCATACAGGCCCACCTCGCGATTGTCCGTTACCTGCTCGCGGCGATAATGCGATGCGCCCGCGACCACGCCGAACGTGCCATCGCTGTAGGACACGCGCAGCGAGCCTTGGCGCTGTTCGCCTTCGCCCAGCTCCATGAAGCCGTACCCGACATCACCCTGGACGTGAAAGCCAGTCTTGCCATCGAGCGGCGAGAAAGTGCGCAGGTCGATATTGGCGACGATCGCTTCGGCCTGGATATTGGGCGTGAGCGACTTGTTGATCGCCAGCGCGCTCAGGATCACCGCAGGTACCGCGTCGAAGCGATAGGCGCGGGTGAGGCCACCTTCGTCCGCGCCGATCATCGGTACACCGTCGATGCTGACCGAGGTCCAGCGATTGGGCGCGCCGCGCACCTGGATATAGCGTTCCTGGCCCTGGTCGCGCTGGACGGCGACCGCAGGCAGGCGCGACAGCGCGGCGGCGCTGTTCTGGTCGGGGAAGCGGCCGACAGAGTCGGCTGCCGATATGTCGATCAGATTGTCGGCATTGCGCTTCTGCGCAATCGATTCGCCCTGCGCGGTGATGATCGCGCCCTGGACGATGATCTCGCCCTCGCTGGCATTCTCATCCTGTGCAGGTTCCTGCGCCATGGCGGGCATGCTCGCCGCTGCGGCGATGGCGATGATCGAGATGGATGAGCGCAGCAGCGCACCGGCATTGGCGGAAAGAATCATGACGCAACCCCCGTTTGTGTTCGGGGGCGCTGCTAGGGATGAGCGATGACGCGGCTATGGCCTATCGGTGACAGATTCCGTGCCGGATCAACCGAAAATGCCGCACGATTGTCAGTCAGATGTCATCAAATTGAAGCTAATTAAAGGCTCATCCCTTCAGTTCGTCCGCCACCATGTCGTCAATCCCCGCCACCACCTTGGCGATCCCCTTGGGATTGGGGTGGATGCCGTCGGGCAGCATCAGCGCCTTGTCGGTGATGACGCCGTCGAGGAAGAACGGATAGAGCTCGGCATCATATTTTTCGGCGAGCTTCACATAGATGGGGTTGAACTTGCTCGCATAATCCTGGCCCAGATTGGGGGCGGCGATCATGCCGGTCAGCACGACGGGGATGCCGCGCTTCTTCAGCTCCTGCAGCATCGCTTCGAGATTGCTCTCGGTCTGGTCGGGGCTGATCCCGCGCAGCATGTCGTTGCCGCCCAGGCCCAGGATCACGAGATCGGGCTTGCGCGGCAGGCCGTCGAGCGCAAAGGCGAGCCGCTGGAGGCCCGCCGCCGTGGTATCGCCCGAGACACCGGCATTGTGTACCTGCACGTTCAACCCCTTGGCGGACAGCGCCCTTTCGAGCTGCGCAGGGAAGCTTTCGTCCTGCTGGACATTATAGCCGGCATAGAGGCTGTCGCCGAATGCCATGACCAGCCGGGTATCGGCATTGAGCGGATTGCGACCCGGCTTTTCGGCGCCGGTCTCCTGGCCCTTTTCGACCGGCGGTCTGGTCGCTTCGTCCGACGGCTGCGTGCAGGCCGCAGTGCAATGGACAAGCAACAAAGCCGCCCCATATAGAATGCTGTTCCGTCCCAAAGCGAAAGCCCTTTCATTTCATGCACGATACGCTCACGCGGCCCAATATTGCCATTGCTGCCCGCAATGTCACCCTCTCGCTCGGTGAGGCGGGACATGAAACGCAGATTCTGAAGGGCATCGATCTGGAAATTCCGCTGGGCCAGTCGGTGGCTTTGCTGGGGCCTTCGGGGTCGGGCAAGTCCTCGCTGATGGCGATCCTCTCGGGGCTGGAGCGCGCGAGCAGCGGCGAGGTGCGCGTGGCGGGGCTCGATTTCGGGCCGATGGACGAGGACGGACTGGCGCGCGCGCGGCGCGGGCGCATCGGCATCGTGCTACAGGCCTTCCACCTGCTGCCGACGATGACCGCGCTGGAAAATGTTGCGGTGCCGCTCGAACTGGCGGGCATATCCGATCCCTTCGGCACTGCGCAGCGCGAGCTGGAAGCGGTAGGGCTCGGTCACCGGGTGACGCATTATCCCAGCCAGCTTTCGGGCGGCGAGCAGCAGCGCGTGGCGATCGCGCGCGCCATGGCACCGGGGCCGGAGATCATCTTTGCCGACGAACCGACCGGCAATCTGGACGGCGCGACCGGCGAGGCGATCATCGATCTGCTGTTCAGCCGGCAGCGCGCGAGTGGGGCGACGCTGCTGATCATCACGCACGATCCCTCGCTCGCGACGCATTGCGACCGCGTGATCGAGATGCGCGACGGGCTGATTGTCGCGGATCGGGCAGGGGGCGCGGCGTGACCTGGGCGCAGATCTGGCGCATTGCGCGGCGTGACCTTTCCGGGCGGTTCCGGGGTCTCAGGCTGCTGATCATCTGCCTGTTCCTGGGCGTGGCGACCCTGGCGACGATCGGCAGCCTGACCGCGTCGATTACCGGCGAGCTGTCGCAGCGCGGCCAGGTGATCCTGGGCGGCGATTTCGAGGTGACGATGTCGCAGCGCCTGGCGAGCGAGGCGGAACTCGCCGCGTTCGAGCGCGAGGGCGTGCTGTCCGAAACCGTCCGGATGCAGGCGATGGCGCAGCGCACTGCACCGCGCGCGAGCGGAACCGGCCCCGAGGCGATCCTCGCCGAGCTGAAGGGCGTGGATTATGATTACCCGCTCTACGGCACGGTGACGCTGCAATCGGGCAAATACGCGCCGCTCGACCCCGGCAGTGCGGTGATCGGGGCAGGGCTGGCCGATCGGCTCGACTTGAAGCCGGGAGACAAAATCCGCTTCGGCGAGGCAGAGTTCACGATCAGTGGCATCATCGTCGACGAACCCGACCGGCTGGGCGAGGGCTTCACCCTCGGCCCGGTGGCGCTCGTCTCCGACCTCGGCATCCAGCGCACCGGGCTGATCCAGCCGGGCAGCATGTACGAGGCGAAATATCGCGTGAAGGTCGGGCCGCTCGCCGATCCGGCGCAATCGATCGAGCGGCTGAAGGCCGAATTTCCCGAAGCCGGGCTCGAGCTGCGCGACCGCGATCGCGGCGCGCCGGGCACCGCGCGCTTCATCGAGCGCATGGGCCAGTTCCTCTCGCTGGTGGGCCTCGCCGCGCTGGTGATCGCCGGGATCGGCGTGGGCAATGGCGTCGCCTCGTATCTCGCGACCAAACGGCAGGGCATCGCGACGCTGAAGATCCTGGGCGCGGGCTCTGGCGACATCCTGCGCATCTATCTGGTGCAGATCCTTGCGGTGTCGGCGCTGGCGATCCTTGCCGGGCTGATCGCGGGCGCGCTGATCCCTCCCGCGATCATCGCGGCGGCGGGCGACGTTCTGCCGGTGAAGCCGGGCTTTGCGATCCATCCGCTGCCGCTGGCGGTGAGCGCGGCCTATGGCCTGCTGATCGCGTTCATCTTCGCGCTGCCGCCGCTGGCGCGCGCGCGGCATGTGCCGGCGGCGGGGCTGTTCCGGTCGCTGGTCGAGGGCAACCGCTGGCCCGACCGCGCGACCATGATCGCGGTGGGCGTGGGCATTGCCGGCATCGTGACGCTGGCGCTGGTGACCGCGCGCGAGGCGATATTCTCCGCCTGGTTCATGGCGGCGGCGACGGGCGTGCTGCTGATGCTCGCCGGCATCGGCTGGGCGATCCGCTGGACCGCTGCGCGCCTGCCACGCCCCAAGGCCCCGCTGCTGCGGCTCGCGCTTGCCAATCTGCACCGCCCCGGCGCGCAGACCGGTCAGCTGGTGGTGGCGCTCGGGCTGGGGCTTACCCTGTTCGTCATCCTCGCCGGTATCCAGACCAGCCTGACCAACGAGATCACCCGCACCGTGCCCAAGGAGGCGCCCAACCTGTTCGTGCTCGACGTGCCGGTGGCGCGGGGCGACGAGTTCCGCCGGATCGTCGATCAGGCAGCGCCGGGCGCGACCGTCAACGCGGTTCCCTCGCTGCGCGGGACGATCACGGGCTACAAGGACATCCGTGTCGCCGACCTCGAGAATATTCCCGAGAACGCCTGGGTGCTGCGCGGTGAGCGCGGGCTCACTTATGCCGAGATGCTGCCCGAGGGGAGCGAACTGATCGAGGGCAGATGGTGGCCGAAAGGCTATGACGGCCCGCCTTTGGTCTCGATCGACCGCGAAATGGCGAAGACGCTCGATCTCAAGATCGGCGACAGCCTGACCGTCAGCCTGCTGGGGCGCGAGTTCACCGCCAGGATCGCCTCGCTGCGCCAGATCAACTGGGACACGATGGGCTTCAACTACACCATGGTGTTCA
>CAXRCQ010000388.1:0-4731 GCA_964228845.1 Blastomonas sp. | reverse complement strand
GGCGGCACCAATTTCCCCGAAGGCGTGACACCGATCCCGGCGGCAGCGCTTTCGATCCCCGATGCAGAGAATCTCGAGCGGATGATCGCCCGCGCATCAAAATCCGGTCAGACGGTGAAGATGAAGCTGGTGCTGACCCCGCGCCAGATCGGCACCACCCAATCGGGCAATGTCATCGCCGAAGTGCCGGGCAGCGATCCGCAAGCGGGCGTGATCCTGGTCGGCGGGCATCTCGACAGCTGGGATCTGGGCACCGGCGCGATCGATGACGGCGCGGGCGTCGCGATCACCGCCGCGGCCGCCAAGCTGGTGATGGACGCAGGAACCCCGAAGCGCACCATCCGCGTCGTCTGGTTCGGCGCCGAAGAGGTCGGGCTGTTCGGGGGCATCGCCTATGCCAAGAAGCACGGCGCAGCGGACCATGTGCTCGCGATGGAATCGGATTTCGGCGCGGACCGCATCTGGCAGGTCGATTTCAGGCTGCCGGACGGCACCGACGACCTCAAGACCCGCATCGCCAATGCGCTCGCCCCGCTGGGCATCGGGCGCAGCAACGATGTCGCAGGCGGCGGCCCCGATGTCGGCCCGACCGTGGCGCTCGGCGTCAACGCCATCGACCTGCAGCAGGACGGCACCGACTATTTCGACCTGCACCACACGCCCGACGACACGCTGGACAAGATCGACCCGAAGAAATTGCAACAGAATGTCGCCGCCTGGGCGACGGTGCTGAGCATCGTGGCGAACGACCCGGCGGATTTGCTGCCGAAGGGCAAGGCGGGGGACTGAGCACCGACCTTGATCCTAGCCTCTGCCGTCACCCTGAACTTGTTTCAGGGCCCATTTCTCCCCACGCGGCTTCGGCTTTTGGGGCGTGATGGGTCCTGAAACAAGTTCAGGATGACGGTAAGCACAGCCGAAGGCCTAGCTTCGCCTGCCCCCATTACATCTTGCGACAACATTTCTTGAAAATGAGCGCAACATTCGCAACCCGTTCAGCCAAGCGGGAGTATTCCTGAACATGTCCGGAGCAGCCCCCCACTGCTCAGGCCATGACAGGAGTAAAAACGATGAAGACCCTTTCGAAAGCCCTGATCGGCACCCTGATGCTGGCCACGACGCTGCCGGTCGCGACCGCCCCCGCCTTTGCCCAGTCGCGCGGCGAGGTAAATCGATCCGAGCGGGAACTGAACCGCGAGCAGCGCCAGTTGCAGCGCGAACGTCAGCAGCTTCAGGACGCGCGCCGCTATGGCGACCGCCGCGACGTGCGCGAACAGCAGCGCGACCTGCGTGAACAGCGCCGCGACGTGCGCGATGCCCGCCGCGAATATCGCGAGGACCTGCGCGACTATCGCGATTATCGCGCCAGCAACCGCCAGGCCTTTCGCGGCCCCGCCTTCCGCGCGAACTTCCGCTATCAGCAGTTCCGCCCGGGCGTCCGCATCGCGCCGAACTATTACGGCCAGCGCTATGTGGTGAGCAACTATCGCAACTATCGCCTGCCCAACCCCGGCGTGCGCCAGACCTGGGTGCGGCATTATAACGACATGCTGCTGGTCAACACGCGCACCGGCACCGTGGTCCGCGTGATCCCGAATTTCTACTGGTAACTGTCCTTTCGCCAGTAGGAAGCAAGTCCGCCCATCGTCCCTGGGGACGGTGGGCGGGCCCATGTCTGGCGACGGTCGGGGAAAGTCAGGGCTCGCCTGCGCCCCAAATCTGGTCCTGCCGGACCCAGCCTGAGCGCCTTTCGACCGCGAATTCGCACCAGCCCCTTTCGCAATCGCCCAGTTCGCCGACCACGCCGGGTTCGGCGCGCCACATCAGCCTGGCGCTCTCCTGCGGCGCAGCGCGGATGGCGATGACCGGGCCGGTAACGACGGCAGTGCGCTTGCGGCTGAGCATGTTGGCATGCATCCAGCCGGTCCAGCCGGACGGATCGACGATCTGCCGCCACACGCCATAGCGCTTGATGACCTTGACCGGCAGCAGCTTGCGGCGAAACACCCATTCGATCTGATAGGTGGCCATCGGCCCGGCGCGCGCAAAGGCCTTGTCCTTCTGCAGCGACGCCCAATAGGGCACCTCGACCTCGGCCTGCGCCTGGGCCGCGTCATGCCCGGCCAGCATCGCCAGCAGCGCGAGGCCGCCCAGTGTCAGTCCCGAAAATCGTGTCGCCCGCATCGAATGTCCCCCGTCGGCTGCATCTACGCCTGTCGCCCGACGATGTTTCGTCAATCACCGCTTAAGCCAAAAAACCTGTGCCAAGCAAGTGCCGCAGCTTGACCTTTGGGGCGGTTGAGGCATAGCACAGATATGCCATCCAGCCCCGCATCCAGGCCGTCTCAGCCGCCGCACGAACCGGGCAGCCGCCCGCGCGTGATCGTCACGCGAAAGCTCGCCCCCGCCGTCGAAGCGCGCATGGCCGAACTGTTCGACGTCAC
Organism: Blastomonas sp.; assembly: GCA_964228845.1. Taxonomy (GTDB): domain Bacteria; phylum Pseudomonadota; class Alphaproteobacteria; order Sphingomonadales; family Sphingomonadaceae; genus Blastomonas. The sequence continues at coordinate 2,287 of CAXRCQ010000388.1, read as the reverse complement.
GCTCAACTCCGACGATCATGCCTTCACCCGTGACGAGCTCGCCGCCGCGATGCAGGACTGCGACGTGCTGGTGCCCACGGTGACCGATGCGCTCGATGCGGAACTGATTGCCGGTGCAGGCGACCGGCTGAAGCTGCTCGCCAATTTCGGCGCGGGCGTGGATCATATCGACCTGAAAGCCGCCCGCGCGCGCGGCATCATCATCACCAACACCCCCGGCGTGTTCACCGACGATACCGCCGACATGACCATGGCGCTGATCCTGTCGGTGCCACGCCGCCTCGCCGAGGGCGAGAAGCTGGTGCGATCGGGCCAGTGGGAAGGCTGGAGCCCCTCGGGCATGCTTGGCCATCGCATCGGCGGCAAGCAGCTGGGCATTGTCGGCATGGGCCGCATCGGCCAGGCAGTGGCGCACCGCGCGCGCGGCTTCGGCCTCAACATCGTCTATCACAACCGCCGCCGCCTGCCCGAAAGCCTGGAGCAGATGCTGGGCGCGAGCTTCGAGCCCGATCTCGACGCGCTGATCGCGGGATCGGACATCATCACCCTGCACTGCCCGCGCAGCCCCGAGACGCGCGGGATCATCGATGCGCGCCGCATCGGCCTGATGAAGCCCAGCGCCTATCTCATCAACAGCGCGCGCGGCGAACTGGTCGACGAGGCCGCGCTGATCGCGGCGCTGGAGGGCGGCCAGATTGCTGGCGCCGGGCTCGATGTCTATCCGCGCGAACCGCATGTCGACGAACGGCTGCTCGCGCTCAAGAATGTCGTGCTGCTGCCGCATGTCGGCAGCGCCACTTTCGAGGGCCGCGAGGTTGCCGGGCACAAGGTGATCGCCAATATCCGCTTCTGGTTCGATGGGCACAGGCCCCCCGATCAGGTCCTCGAAGGCTGGATGTAACACCCGTCAGTTTCTGACTGCCTCGCTCCGTTCGCCGCAGAATAGCGCGCGCGTTAATCGATTATTTGCCAAACTGCGGCATGACGCGGCAGACAGGCTGTCCCGTTTCAGGACAGCACGATTTGGGAAAGTCGAGAGCATGATCGCAAGGCTGGCGCGCATATTCACCCTCGCTACGGCAGCGCTCGCCGCGCCCGCATGGGCCGCGCCCGCGATGGTCGATCCCGCCACGCTCGACGTGACCAATTCGGGCGATACCGCCTTCATGCTGATCTCGGCCGCGCTGCTGATGCTGTTTGCGCTGCCCGGCATGCTGCTGATGCAGGCCGGACGTGGCACCGCGCGCGCCGCGCAGGGCGTGTTCCTGCAGGGCAGCGCGATCGCCGCTCTGGTCTCGCTGCTTTGGGTCGTGGTCGGCTATACCCTCGCCTTTGGCGATCCCAGCGGCGGCTTGATCGGCGGCGGCAATGCCTGGATGCTGATCGCGCTCGGCAATGTCCGCTTCGGCACCGCCGTGCCCGAAAGCGCGTTCGTGCTGTTCCAGATCGCGGGCGCGATGCTCGCTGCGCTGCTCGTCGCAGGTGCCTGGGCCGGACGCGGCCGTTTCGGCTGGGCGCTGGCGTTTGGCGGGCTGTGGAGCCTGATCGTCTATGCCCCCGTCGCGCACTGGATCTGGGGCGGCGGCTGGCTCTATGGCTTTGGCGTGCTCGACTATGCCGGCGGCATCGCGCTGCACTTCTGCGCAGGAATCTCCGCGCTGGTGGCTGCGGTGGTCATCGGACGGCGCACCGGCTGGCCCGGCGCTGCCGCCGCGACGCACAGCCCCGCCATGGTCCTCGCCGGCGGCGCGCTGCTGTTCGTCGGCAATTTCGCGCTGACCGGCGGCTGGACGTTGGCGGCGACCGACGATGCCAGCAGCGCGATCATCAACGCGCATGTCGCCGCCTGCACCAGCGCGCTCGTCTGGCTGCTGATCGAGAAGCTGCGCACCCGCAATGTCAGCGCGATGGGCGCGGTGAGCGGTCTGGTCGCCGGCATGGCCGCGATCGCGCCGGCCTCGGGCCTAGTCTCGCCGGGCGCTGCGATCCTGATCGGCGTCATCGCCGCCCCCGCCTGCTATTTCGGCCTGCGCTTCGTCACCGAGACGCTGGCGATCGACGACAGCAACCACGCCTTTGCGCTGCACGGCATCGGCGGCCTGGTCGGTGCTTTGCTGGTCGCGGTGTTCATCAGCGATGCGTTTGGCGGTGTCGGCTATGCCGAGGGCGGCAGTATCATGAGCCAGTTGCTCGCGCAGCTTATCGGCCTGGCGGGCGTGGCCATGTGGTCGATCCTGGCCACGCTGATCATCAGCTATGGCGTCGCGATGGCCATTCCGATGCGCAT
>CAXRCQ010000387.1:0-2813 GCA_964228845.1 Blastomonas sp. | reverse complement strand
GATCACGCGGACATAGAGCGCCGCGTCGAGCAGAGCGCTGGCAGTTCCGGTATCGAGCCAGGCATGGCCGCGGCACAGAATCTGCACCGAAAGCTCGCCGAGATCCAGATAGCGCCGAGCAAGGTCGGTAATTTCCAGCTCGCCGCGTGCCGATGGGGTGAGCGTCTCGGCAAATTCGGCCGCACGCCCGTCGAAGAAATATAGGCCGGTAACTGCGTAATGGGACTTCGGGTGCCGGGGCTTTTCCTCGATGCTTTCGACCCTGCCTTCGCTATCGAAGCTGACGACGCCATAAGGCCTCGCGTCCTTGACATGATAGCCGAACAGCGTCGCGCCATGCGAGCGAGAGCTCGCCGACACGAGCGTCTCGGCAAGGCCGTTGCCGTAAAAGAGATTGTCACCCAGCGCGAGCACCGACGGTGAAGTGCCGACAAAGCCCGCACCGATTCGATAGGCCTGCGCCACGCCCGCCGGCTCGCGTTGCATGGCATAGCTGAGCGTGATGCCCAGCTGGCTGCCATCGCCGAGCAGCGCTTCGAACGCGGCCTGATCCTGCGGCGTGGTGATGATCAATATGTCGCGCACTCCGGCCAGCATCAGCGTGGAGAGCGGATAGTAGACCATGGGCTTGTCATATATCGGCATCAGCTGCTTCGACATGGCATGCGTCAGTGGATAGAGGCGCGTGCCCGTTCCACCCGCCAGGATGATGCCCTTCCTCGTCGTCTTGCTGGTCAATTGCGCCCTCCTGGCGGCACGATGGTGGTCAACGTCCGGTGGCGCAACGCATTTCGTGCCGATCAGGCCGTGGCGACATCTCCATCGAGCACCGGGGCCTTGCGTCGCAACAGTCCGATCGCGTCGCTCAGCATCTGCGGGGCGAGCACGCGCAGCATCAGGAAATAGCTCAGCGCCCCGATCGCGGCGAGCAGCGCCAGCCGGGCCATGATCTCGGGTAGGCCATTGTCGAGTGCACCGGCAAGCCCGACGCGCATGGTCCAGACCAGAGCCGCCATGGCCCCTGCGGCGCTTACACCGGGCAGACAGGCGACCAGGACGTCGCGGATTCGCACGCCGATGATCGGGCAGGACTGCCACAGGCTGAACAGCAGGATCGTGGGCATTCCGACGACCCAGCCCAGCGCCAGGCCCATCACCCCGAATCGCACGCCGATCAGGAAGATCAGCGGCATCAGCGCCGCGCCAAAGGCCGAGCAGCGCACGGTGATCCGCGGCGCACCCAGCGCATTGACCGCCGGCGCGATCAGCACGTGCAGCGTCATGAACGGCATGGCCAGCGCGAAAAGCTGGACCAGCGGCACCATCTCGACCCATTTCGGGCCGAACAAGGTGTACACCGCTTCGGGCGCGGTCACCGCCAGGCCCGCATAGACCGGGCAGCAGATCAGCATGATCAGCGCGACCGCCTTCAGGAAAGCCGCGCGCAGCCGTGCGGGTTCGGCCTGCAACCGGGCATAGGCGGGGAAGGCGACCTCGTTGAGCGGCGGGATGACCTTGGCAGAGAAGAGCTGCGCCAGAAACAGCGCCTCGGCATACAACCCCAGCGCATGCGGATCGAGCACGCGACCGGCGATCAGCACATCGGCCTGGGTCTGGACGCTCCACAGCAGATGGCTGGTCAGCATCGCGCTGCCGAAGCCGATCATCGCGCGGGTGCCGCGAAAGTCGAAGCTCGGCCAGATGATGAAGCGCTGCGCGATGCACAGCCCGATCGCGCGGCTCCATACCATCGCGGTCGGTGCAGCGACCAGCGTCCAGACGCCCCATCCGGCGAGCGCGCAACCGATCGAGGTGATCGCGCAGACAAAGGCCGATATGAAATTGACGATCGCCAGCCTGCGGAAATCAAGCGCCCGGCTCATCAGCACCTCGGGCACCGCCATGAATGGGGTCGCGAGATACATGACCGTCTGCCAGCGCAGCAGCTCGGTCACTTGCGGCTGGCCGTAATAGGCGGCGATTGCTGGAGCTGCCACGAACTGGATCGCGGCAATGCCCAGATTGAGGATGAGCAGCAGACCGAACGCCTGGCGGACGCGGAAGGTATCGATCTGCTCCTGCTGGATCAGCGAGCTGGCAAAGCCATAGCCGTTGAGAAAGGCGAGCATCACCATCACGACCTGGGTCATGGCGAACAGGCCGTAATCCGACGGGTCGAGGATTCGAATCACCGCCAGTGTGGTGGTCCACATCACCACCTGGCTCACGATCTGGCTGCCCGAACGCCAGAAAACCGCGCTGCGCACGCGGTTCGCAAAGCCTGAATCGGCGATTTCCGCGGCTGTATCTTCCATCATGTACGTCCAGGTTCCCTTGAAGGGGGGTTATAGGGCAAAGGGCATGCCGATACCAAAGCCCCGTGTTTTCGGGGTGTAGACGCAATGCCCCACAAAAATTGAAATAAAATTGCAAAAAGGGTTTGACCCGAATCGAAGCGGCCCATAGATGACGCCTCACCGGACAGGACGCGGCGCTGACGCATCGCACTTCCACCGGTCGCCAACATCTTCGGATAGCCACTCCCCCGGTTTTAAGATCGGGGCACACTGGTTGTCCGCTGTTTTTGTCTGGTGGTTCTTTGACATTGTAGGTTTAGATGAAGGGACATGTGGGCGACGGCGCCTGGTCCTGCGGAGTTCAAGGCCGCGGGTGCCAGTTTAAAGTCAAGTCGTTCCAATGCATGTCCTTCACGTATCCATTACGTAATAGATTTGTGCAGGAACGGCTCCTTGAAGCGCGTTTTGCTGTGGCTGGCTGGCCTTTTGGGGTTGGTGCTGCGGTGAGATGTGAAA
>CAXRCQ010000386.1:0-2659 GCA_964228845.1 Blastomonas sp. | reverse complement strand
TGCCCGTCGCACCCGCGATCAGGCCATGGCGGTTGGCCTGCGCCAGCCGCAGGAACTGGTTCTCGCCATTTGCGCCCAGACCCAGGAAAATATCGTCCATCGACCCTCTGTCCCTCTCGTCAACTGTCGCCTGCGGTGTGGCGCAGGGGGAGCGGCAAGGTCAAGCAATCCCTCGACATGAGCGGCGGCTGCGGTAAAGGCTTGGCCCATGGCGGGCCGCGAACCTTTCGTACTTCTCGACGATGCACGCGATCATGGTGCAGCCGATGCGCTGCTCTATTCCGGGCCGCGCCAGCTGTTCATTGCCTCGCGCCCTGACGAGGTCGCCGGAGCGCTGGCAGCAGCCGATGCCGCGCGCCGCGAAGGCGGGGAACTGGCAGGCTATATCGCCTATGAAGCGGGGCTTGCGCTGGAGGATCGGCTGTCGGGCCTTGCCGCGGAAAAGTCCGGCGGTGCGGGGCCGCTGGTCTGGCTCGGCCTGTTCGACGAGCCGGAGCGGATCCCGGCCGGCGAGGTAGAGGCATGGCTGCAGCAAAGGGCGGAAGGGACCGGAAGCGTCGGCCCGCTCGAACCGCAGCTTTCGCCAGGCGGATATGCCGCTGCATTCGAGCGGCTGCAGGAAGCCATCCGCGCAGGCGATATCTACCAGGCGAACCTGACCTTCCCGCTGGCGGGCAATTTCACCGGCGATCCCATGGGCCTATATGCCGCGCTGCGCCCGGCGGCACAGGCGGGCTATGGCGGCGTGATTTTCGACGGGTCGCACTGGCTGCTCAGCCTCAGCCCCGAACTCTTCGTTTCACTCAAGGGGCGCGAGGCCAAGGCCAAGCCAATGAAGGGCACCCGCCCGCGCTCGGCACACCCGGAACAGGATGCCGCGCAGGCAGCGGAACTGGCGGCTTCGGTCAAGGACAAGGCCGAAAATTTGATGATCGTCGACCTGATGCGCAACGACCTCGCCCGCGTGGCCGAGGCGGGCAGCGTGCGGGTGGACGAACCCTTTGCCGTCGAAAGCTATCCGACCGTGCACCAGATGGTCAGCGCCGTGCGCGCCCGGCTGAACGAGGATGCCGGCGCCATCGACCTCGTGCGCGCGCTGTTCCCCTGTGGCTCGATCACCGGCGCACCCAAGATCCGCGCGATGGAGCTGATCCACGAGGTCGAGCGTGACCCGCGCGGGCCCTATTGCGGGGCGATCGGACGGATCGGCGCGGACGGCGATGCCGCATTCAACGTCGCTATCCGCACGCTGCGCCTGACCGAGATCGAGAACAGTCGCGGCAAGGCCGTGCTCGGCGTAGGTGGGGCAATCGTGGCCGACAGCGATGCGCGCAGCGAATGGCGCGAGGCCGTGCTCAAGGGGGCCTTCGCCCGCGCGTCCTCGCCTGCCCACAAGGCAGCCCAGTTCGACCTGATCGAAACCATGCGTTTCACCCCGGAAGAAGGCATTGCCTTCCTGGAAGAGCACTTGCTGCGCATGAAGAACAGCGCAGCACAGCTCGGCTTTGCCTTCGATCGCCACGAAGCGCGCAACCGGCTCCATGCGCTGTGCTTCGTGGTCGAGAAGGCGAGCCGGATACGGCTGATGGCCGCCCGATCGGGGGCCCTGTCGCTCGCGGTGGAGGACATGCCGCCAGCCTGGAGCGAACCTGCCGGGTGCGTGCTGCTGCCACTGCCGGTCGATCCGGGCGACTGGCGCCTGCGGCACAAGACCAGCGACCGCGGCTTCTACGAGGATGCGCAGGGCGTGGCGCGCGCCAACGGGGCACAGGAAGCGCTCTTCGTGCGCGAGGACGGGCTTGTGACCGAAGGCTGCGTCACCAATATCTTCGTCGAGCGCGATGGCGTATTGCTGACGCCGAGGACCGAGAGCGGCCTGCTCCCGGGCATCCTGCGCCAGCACCTCCTCGACGCGGGAGAAGCGCGGGAAGCCGACCTCACCATCGCCGACCTGGCAGCAGGGTTCTTCCTCGGCAATTCCCTGCGCGGCATGATGCGCGCAAGACTGAAAGACTAGATGACCGACATTTCCATCCTGTTCGAAGACGGCGAAGCCCTTGTGATCGACAAGCCCGGCGGTCTGCCGATCGAACGCCCGCGCAAGGGTGGCCGCAGCCTCGAGGACCATTTCGCGCAGCTGCGCCTCGGCTTCCAGCGCGACCCCGTGCCGGTCCACCGGATCGACACCGATACCAGCGGCTGCCTGCTGCTGGCCCGCAATCCCAAGGCGTTGAAACGATTTGCCAAGGCGTTCGAGGATCGTCTCGTGGAAAAGCGTTACCTCGGCGTACTGGCAGGTGTCCCCTCGACCAGCGAAGGCACGATCGAACTGTCCCTGTCCAAGATCAGCAGTGCCGAAAAGGGCTGGCGCATGATCGCGGCGAAGAAGGGCAAACCCTCGATCACCCACTGGCGCGTTCTCGCCGAAATAGATGGCCACGCTCTGCTCGAATTCCGGCCCGAAACGGGGCGTACGCACGGATCGTGCTCCAGCGCCTCTGTCACCGCCGCCGCCATCCCGAAGGAGTACGCGGCGAGCGCGGTGCGCGCAGATCCCTGGTTCTCGAACGGCGCCACAAGGACGGTCATCCGCCCGTTCGGGCAGACGCGATCCTGGGCGCTCACGGGAACCGCCAGCGAACCGAGCAGAATCGCTCCG
>CAXRCQ010000385.1:0-4645 GCA_964228845.1 Blastomonas sp. | reverse complement strand
TTTTCGGTGCCGCGGTGCAGCAGGCCGACATGCGGATCGATGCGCTCGACAATCTCGCCGTCGAGCTCCATCACCATGCGCAGCACGCCGTGCGCCGCCGGATGCTGGGGCCCGAAATTGATCGTGTAGTTCTGGATTTCCAGATCGCCGGTGGTCGAATCCTGTTCGACCAGACCTTCGACCTCCATGTCCTGAAGCGACTCGGCCATCACGCCTTGTCCTCCTTGTTTTCAGCATTTTCGCTGGGCTTGGCGGCTTCCTTGTTGGCAGCAGCGCCCGCGCCAGTGTCCGAAGTCTTCTCGGTCGTCTTGGGAACATCCGCATGGGGCGGCCCGCCCAGCGACTTCTCGTCGCCAGGAAGCACGTAATCCGCACCTTCCCAGGGGGAGGTGAAATCGAAATTGCGGAAATCCTGCGCCAGCTTGACCGGCTCGTAGATCACCCGGCCCTGCTCTTCGGAATAGCGCATCTCGCTATAGCCGGTAAGCGGGAAGTCCTTGCGGAAGGGATGACCGCGAAAGCCGTAATCGGTGAGGATGCGGCGCAGGTCCTGGTTGCCGGCAAAGATCACGCCGTACATGTCGTACACTTCGCGCTCGAGCCAGCCGGCCACTTCCCAGATATGCGTGACGGTGGGCACCGGGGTGTCCTCGTCGGTCGTGCAGGCGACGCGGATGCGGTGGTTCCGCGTCAGGCTGAGCAGGCAATAGACCACCTCGAACCGCTCCGCACGATCCGGATAGTCGACGCCCGCAATTTCCATGAGCTGCTGATATTCGTGCACGTCGCGCAGCAGGTCGAGCGCTTCCGCCACCGCCTCGCGGCGAACGGTGAAGCAATATTCGCCCTGGGTGAAGCGCGTCGCCAGCAGCCGGCTGCCCAGCGTGGCGGCGACAGCTTCGCCCAGACCATCGAGAACGGCATAACGTGGCGCCGAATGTCCCATGTGCGTCCCTTAACGTGCGTATCGTTTCCGGCCCGCCTCTGCGGCAGGCCCTTCACTCAAATCAACGCTCGATCGTGCCCACCCGGCGGATCTTGCGCTGCAACTGCATCACGCCGTAGAGCAGAGCCTCGGCGGTCGGGGGGCAGCCGGGGACATAGATGTCCACCGGAACGATGCGGTCGCAGCCGCGCACCACCGAATAGCTGTAATGGTAATAGCCGCCACCATTGGCACAGCTGCCCATCGAGATGACGTATTTCGGCTCGGACATCTGGTCATAGACGCGGCGCAGCGCCGGAGCCATCTTGTTGCACAGGGTCCCTGCGACGATCATCACGTCCGACTGGCGCGGCGAGGCGCGCGGCGCGACGCCGAAGCGCTCCATGTCATAGCGCGGCATGTTGACGTGGATCATCTCTACCGCGCAGCAGGCAAGACCAAAGGTCATCCACCAGAGCGAACCGGTGCGCGCCCATTGGAACAGCTCTTCGGTCGAGGTGACCAGAAAGCCCTTGTCCGAAACCTCGGCATTGATGTCGTTGAAGAAACCGGCGTCAGGCAAGGTGCCGGCAGGCGGAACGACCGCGCCGGAAGTGCCGGTGACGAGCGCCGGATTTTGCGGATTTACTCCCAATCGAGTGCTCCCACTTTCCATGCGTAAACGAGGCCGATGACCAGTTCGAACAGGAACACCATCATGGTGAGCCAGCCCGCCCAGCCGATCTGTTCGAGCGAGACCGCCCAGGGGAACAGGAACGCGGCTTCGAGATCGAAGATGATGAACAGAATGGCGACCAGATAGAACCGGACGTCGAACTGGCTGCGCGAATCCTCGAACGCGGGGAAGCCGCATTCATATTCGCTCAGCTTGGCGACAGTCGGTTTGTGCGCTCCTGTGAGCCGCGACACCCCGATCGGCAGGAAGACAAACGCCACCGACAAGAGCAGAGCGACCGCCAGGAACAGCAGGATCGGCAGATATTCGGCCATGCGCGCGTCCCATTCGTGCGTGTTGCTTGGGGCGTCTTTAGGCCAGCGCACCGCCTATCGCAAGCCGCATTGCCCCCTTTTTTACGCGCGGGTTACAGGCTCCGAAGTGACGAAAAGTTGCGCGTTTCTGTGCGTTTCGGCACAATCGAACCCAGGGGTGCAGGCTATGGCATCGCTGCGGCGCAACATGCGCCCGCATTGTGGAGGGAATCGGGTCGATGAAGGCCAAAGGATCAGCGGTTTTCGCGGTTGTAGCATCAGCAGCAGCGCTGGCCCTGCCCGCGCATGCGCAGAATGTCACGGCCAGCAAGCCCTCGACCATCGAGGCGGTGCTTGCGGCGCGCGGGCTGCCCAGCGAACTCAAGCAGGGCGAGGGAAATCCCTATATCCGCAGCGCCTATGACGACATGCCGTTCCTGATCGCACTGATGAACTGCGACGACGCCAGAGCCAACTGCGCCACGGTGCAATTCTATTTCGGCTTCAACGACCGCAAGGGCTTCAGCCTCGACAGGCTCAACGAATGGAATGCGAAGAAGCGCTTCGTCCGCGCTTATCGTGACAGCGAGAACGATCCGGTGCTGGTGATGGATGTGGATACCGACAAGGGCGGCGTACCACAGGCGGTGTTCAACGAGAACCTGAGCGTCTGGCTTGACCAGATGCAGCAATATCGCAGGTTCGTGACGGAATAGCGGCCCCGCACCGCACCTGGCAGGTCAGCGGAGCGCGCCGACGAGCAGCTTGTGCAGGCGCGAGTGCAGCGCGTCGTTGCCCGCGATAACCTGCTGGCGTTCCATCGGCTGACTGCCGCCGCGGAAATCGGTCACGAAACCGCCTGCCTCGCGCACCAGCAGGATGCCCGCAGCGACGTCCCAGGGCTTGAGGCCACTTTCCCAGAAGCCATCGAACTTGCCCGCCGCCAGCCATGCGAGATCAAGCGACGCTGCGCCGAAGCGCCGGATGCCGGCCACCTCCGGCGCGATCGCACCGAAGATGCGCGTCCATTCCGCCATGTCGCCATGGCCGAGGAACGGAATGCCGGTGGCGATCAGCGCTTCGCTCAGATTGCGACGGCCCGAAACGCGCAGACGGCGATCGTGCAGCCACGCGCCGCGCGACTTTTCCGCCCAATAGCTTTCATCGGTGACCGGCTGATAGATCAGCGCCGCGCTGATCTCGCCCCAGCCCTTGCCGTCGAGCGTCGGCTCCTGCACCGCGATCGAGATGGCGAAATGCGGAATGCCGTGCAGGAAGTTGCTGGTGCCGTCGAGCGGATCGATGATGAAGCGCGGCTTGCCGGGCTCGGCGGGAATGTCACCGCCCTCTTCGAGCAGGAAGCCCCAGCCGGGACGCGCCTTGCTCAGCTCGTCATACAGCACGCGCTCGGCATGCTGATCGGCCTTGGACACGAAATCCGCCGGGCCCTTTTTCGAGACCTGGAGATGCTCCACCTCGCCAAAGTCACGCCGCAGGCGGCCGCCCGCCTTGCGCGCGGCGCTTTCCATGACACGGATGATGGCTGAAATGGCAGGCATGAATACAGGTCCGATCAGTCCGCCTTGCGGACATATTCCTTGGCGTAGACATCGACGACGATGCGCGTACCGCTGCTGATATGCGGCGGCACCATCACGCGCACGCCATTGTCGAGGATCGCGGGCTTGTAGCTCGAGGAAGCGGTCTGCCCCTTCACCACGGCATCGGCCTCGACGATCGTCGCTTCGATCGTGTCGGGCAGCTGCACCGAGATCGGGCGTTCGTCATAAAGCTCGAGCGTCACCTGCATGCCGTCCTGGAGGAAGGCAGCCTCGTCGCCGAGCAGCTTTTCGGCGATCGTGATCTGGTCATAGGTTTCCTGATCCATGAACACGAAGCTGTCACCATCGGCGAACAGGAACTGGAAGTCCTTGGTGTCCAGCCGGACCTTCTCGACCGTGTCGGCGCTGCGGAAGCGGACATTGGTCTTGCGACCGTCTTCCAGATTCTTCATCTCGACCTGCATGAAGGCACCGCCCTTGCCGGGCTGGGTGTGCTGAATCTTGGCGACCTTCCAGATGCCACCTTCATATTCCAGGATGTTACCGGGGCGAATATCGACACCGCTGATCTTCATGCGAGGCTCGTTTCCATTGGATTTCAGGGAATGGACAGGCCCTCTAGGCGCATGATGCGGGCATGGCAAGCGCTTTGGCTGCGCCAAGGCTGCGACGGGCTCCGACAGATCGCATCGGTCGGATGGCACCGCTCTCCTGTCGATATGACCCCGGGATGACGGTTTCTTCCTATCTAATGTAAAATGCAGATAGTAGATGAGCCGCAGCCCCAAAGCTGCTATGACGCCGCCGGGGATTGGACCAGACGATCATGCCACTGTTCAGCATCAAGACGCCCGCCGCCGGCATTTTCGGCCGCACCCGCAACGAGATCGCTTCGGCGCATTAGGGGCGTGGCGAAGGGACGCCCGATGTCGAGGAGTTCGAGGCGGATTTTGTCAGCTATATCAACCGGCTCGAAAGCTCAGTCAGAGGCTGCACCGGTCGTTTCGGACATGATCGCCAGGAACTCTCGCACGGCTGAAGCGGGGCCGTCCGCATGATTCCACACGCCGCCTGAGACTGCGAGAAAATCTGCCCCGGCTTCAACCAGAGACGCTGCGTTCGCGGCAGTGATCCCGCCGATAGCGACGCACGGCAGTTCCATCATCGA
>CAXRCQ010000384.1:0-6042 GCA_964228845.1 Blastomonas sp. | reverse complement strand
GCCAGATTGGCCACCGCCGCCGCGCAGGCGATCGGGTTGGCGGTATAGCTGCTCGAATGGAAGAAGCAGTCGGCGCGGTCCTCAGACCAGTGCGCCAAGAAGATCTCCTCGCGTGCCATGGTGACGGCGAGCGGCACCGCGCCGCCGGTCAGGCCCTTGGAGAGGCACAGGATGTCCGGGACCACGCCCGCCTGGTCGCAGGCGAGCAGCGTTCCGGTGCGGCCCCAGGCGGTCATCACCTCGTCGGCGATGAACAGCACATTATGGCGCGCGCAGATCGCCGCCATCTCGGCCAGCACGTGCGGCGGATAGATCAGCATCCCGCCCGACCCCAGGATCAGCGGCTCGACGATGAAGGCTGCCGCCCCCGCGCTGCAGGCCGCTTCGAGCGCATCGAGCGTCGCCTGTTCGGCCTTGGCAGCGGGGAAGGGCACCGTGGTTACATCGAACAGCAGCGGCGCATAGGGGCGGTTGAACACCCCGCGCGCACCCACCGACATCGCGCCGATGGTGTCGCCATGATAGCTGTGCTCCATGACGATAATGCCCTGGCGCGGTTCTTTCCGGTTGTGGAAATAGCCGAGCGCCATTTTCAGCGCGACCTCGACCGCGGTCGAGCCTGAATCGCTGAAGAACACGCGGGTCAGCTCCGGGGGCATGATCGCAGTCAGCCCGCGCGCGAGCGTTTCGGCGGGCTCGTGCGTCCATCCGGCAAAGATGATCTGGTCGAGCCGCTGCGCCTGCTCGCGGATCGCGGCCATGATGCGCGGATGCGCATGGCCGTGCGTCGTTACCCACCAGCTCGAAATGGCATCGATCCACTGGCGGCCATCGGCACCGTGCAGCACCGCGCCTTGCCCACGCGCGATCAGCGGAATGTCCTCCCCCAGCCCGTGCTGGGTGAACGGATGCCAGACGGGAGAATGGCTCATGCGAAATCGGCGATATCGAAACTGGAAGCGAACGCTGCCCGCAGCGCTTCGGGCGTGATTTCGGGCAGCATGTCGAGCCGACCCAGGCGGCGGACGCCGGACATCTGCGCGATGGTGTCCTCGCTGTCGGGCATCGCCTCGCCGATGAACGCGATGCCGTGGATCGGAACGCCGCGTGCCTTGAGCACCTCGACCGTCATCAGGCTGTGATTGATCGTGCCCAAGGCGGTGCGCGCGCAGACGATCACCGGGATCTGCCAGCGCGCGAAGATATCGGCATAGAGCACCGATCGCGTCACCGGCACCAGCGCACCGCCTGCGCCCTCGATCACCAGCGGCGCATCGACTTGCGGAGGGGTGAGCGCCTCGGTGTCGATCTCGACGCCGTCGATCTCGGCCGAAAGGTGCGGCGAGAGCGGGCTCACCAGCCGCCAGGCCTCGGGCAAGGTCGATCCCGGCACCATGCGTTCGACGAACTGGGTGTCGGTCTCGTCCTCGATGCCCGATTGCACGGGCTTCCAGTAGCGGGCGGAAAGCGCCTGGGTCAGCGCAGCACTGAACACCGACTTGCCGATTCCGGTGTCGGTGCCTGTCACAACAAAACGGGGTTTCATGCGGGGATCATGATCCTGTCGAGTGATTCGGAGAGCGCGCCGATATCACCCTTTGTCACGTTGCGGGTAATCGAAATGCGCAGGCGCGCGGTGCCCTGCGGCACGGTCGGCGGGCGGATGCCGCGAATGTCGAAGCCCTGGCGCTGCAGGGCGGAGGCGATGCGCATCGTGCGCGCATCCTCGCCGATGATGACGGGCAGGATCTGGGTGTCGGACGGTTCCGCGCCCAGCCGGGGGGCGAGCAGGCGGCGCGCTTCGGCCACCCGCGCGAACAGGTCCTCGCGCCAGTCGTCATGGCTGGCGACCAGGCCGATCGCCTTGCGCACCATATGCGCGACCAGCGGCGACGGGGCAGTCGAGAAGATGAAGGGGCGGCCACGGTTCACGATGAAATCGATCGCGACGCGGGGGGCGCAGATCAGCGCGCCCTCGCAGCCCAGCGCCTTGCCGCAGGTGTGCAGCGTGATGACATTGGGCTGGCCTGCGAGTGCTTCGGCCAGACCGCGCCCGCCGGTGCCGAACACGCCGGTCGCATGCGCCTCATCAATGATTAGGATGGCATCGTGCCGTGCGGCCACCTGGGCCAGATCAGCCAGCGGGGCGCGGTCGCCGTCCATGCTGTACAGGCTCTCGACCGCGATCCACACGCGCCCCGTGTTGCCAGAGCTGCGCCAGGCGGTGATGGCATCTTCGAACACCTGCGGGTCGTTATGCGCGGCAGCGCGCGCCTCGGCGCGGCCGAGCTTCATCCCGTCATGCGCGCTCGCATGGATCAGCGCGTCATGAACCACGAGGTCGCCACGCTGGGGCAGGGTGGCGAAGATCGCGGCATTGGCGGCAAAGCCCGTCGCCATGAACAGCGCCGTCTCGGTGCCGTAATGCGCCGCAGCCTCGGCCTCGAGCGCCTCATGCGCCGGATGGTTGCCGCGCAGCAGCCGCGACCCGCCTGAACCTGCGGGCAGGCCGAGTGCCATGCCTTCGCGCAGGGCATCGTGCAGCAGCGTGGAGCCGGCAAGGCCCAGATAGTCGTTCGAGGCGAAGTCCTTGCCCGCACGCGGCGCAAGGTTGCGCAGCCTCGATCCCCTTTTCAGGGAGTCGAGCTGTGCAGCCTGTTCCTCGAAAAACGCGTTGATGGGCAAGGGCTCAGTTCTTGGCCTTGTCCACCAGCTTGTTCGCGCCGATCCATGGCATCATCGCGCGCAACTGGGCACCGGTCTTCTCGATCGGATGCGCGGCGGCGAGCTTGCGCGACGCCTTGAGCTCGGGCTGGCCGGCGCGGTTGTCGAGCACGAAATTCTTGACGAACCGGCCCTGCTGGATGTCTTCCAGAACGCGCTTCATCTCGGCCTTGGTTTCCGAGGTGATGATGCGCGGGCCGGTGGTGATGTCGCCATATTCGGCGGTGTTGCTGATCGAATAGCGCATGTTGGCGATGCCGCCTTCGTACATCAGGTCGACGATCAGCTTCACTTCGTGCAGGCACTCGAAATAGGCCATTTCGGGGGCGTATCCGGCTTCGGTCAGCGTCTCGAACCCGGCCTGGATCAGGTGCGTCAGGCCGCCGCACAGCACCGCCTGCTCGCCGAAAAGGTCGGTTTCGCATTCCTCGCGGAAATTGGTCTCGATGATGCCGCTGCGACCGCCGCCGACTCCGCTCGCATAGGCCAGTGCGATGTCATGCGCGTTGCCCGACACGTCGCGATCGACCGCGATCAGGCAGGGCACGCCGCCGCCGCGCACATATTCGCTGCGCACGGTATGGCCGGGACCCTTGGGCGCGATCATGATCACGTCGAGGTCCTCGCGTGCCTCGATCAGGCCGAAATGGATGTTCAGGCCATGTGCGAACGCCAGCGCCGCGCCGGGCTTCATGTTGTCGTGATAATCGGCGGCATAGATCGCGGCCTGGTGCTCGTCGGGCGCCAGGATCATGACGATATCGGCCCAGGCGGCAGCTTCGGCGTTGCTCAGCACCTTGAAGCCCGCGCCTTCGGCCTTGGCGGCGGTGGCGCTGCCGGGACGAAGCGCGATCGCGACATCCTTGACGCCGCTGTCACGCAGGTTCTGCGCATGGGCATGGCCCTGGCTGCCATAGCCGACAATGACGATCTTCTTGTCCTGGATCAGCTTCAGATCGCAGTCGGAATCATAATAAACGCGCATGTTCTTTCCCCATTTCTAGCATTCTGGTCCCCTGCGAATGCAGGGGCCCATCTCCAGGGCTGTGCGAGATCGGATAGCGCCGGAGATGGATTCCCGCCTTCGCGGGAAACCGTTAGTTGATGAATTACCCCGCCACGGCCCCCCGGGTCATGGCGACCACGCCCGTCCGGGCGACCTCGACCAGCCCGACCTCGCGCATCAGCGCGATAAACTGGTTGATCTTCTCGACCGATCCGGAAATCTCGAAGACGAAGCTGTTGGTGCTGGTATCGACCGGGCGCGCGCGGAATATGTCCGCCAGGCGCAGTGCCTCGATGCGGTGCTCGCCGACCCCGGCCACCTTGATCAGCGCCAGCTCGCGCTCGACATGCGGCCCCAGTTCGGTCAGGTCCGCGACGCGGTGCACCGCGACCAGCCGGTCGAGCTGGGCGATGATCTGGTCGATCACCGCCGGCGGGCTCACCGTCACGATGGTGATGCGGCTGACCGCATGATCCTCGCTGATATCGGCCACCGTCAGGCTTTCGATATTATAGCCGCGCGCGGTGAACATGCCCGCGATCTTGGCGAGGATGCCCGCCTCGTTATCGACCGTGACGGTCAGGACGTGCCGCTCGGACGCGGCTTCACGGATATGCATCAGACCAGGGCCTTCGCTTCGTCTTCCATCGTCCCGGCGACTTCATCGCCGTAGAGGATCATGTCGGTATGCGCCGCGCCCGAAGGGATCATCGGCAGGCAGTTGGCGAGCTTGGCGACGCGGCAGTCGACCATCACGGGACCCGGATGATCGATCATCGCCCGGATGCCGCTGTCGAGCTCGCTTTCATCCGAAATGCGGATGCCCTTCCAGCCATAGGCCTCGGCGAGCGCGACGAAATCGGGCAGCGCGTCGGAATAGCTTTCCGAATAGCGGCTTTCATAGGTCAGCTGCTGCCACTGGCGCACCATGCCCATATATTCGTTGTTGAGGATGAAGATCTTGACCGGCAGCCGGTATTGCGTCGCGGTGCCCAGCTCCTGGATGTTCATCTGGATCGAGGCTTCGCCCGCAATGTCGATGCACAGGGCATCGGGGCAGCCGAGCTGAGCGCCGATCGCGGCGGGCAGGCCATAGCCCATGGTGCCGAGCCCGCCCGAGGTCAGCCACTTGTTCGGCTGTTCGAAGCGGAAATATTGCGCGGCCCACATCTGGTGCTGACCGACCTCGGTCGAGATGATCGGGCTCTGGTCCTTCGTCAGCGCATAGAGCCGCTCGATCGCCAGCTGCGGCATGATCTCGTTTCTGTTGGCGGGATAGGCCAGGCACTCGCGCGTGCGCCATCCGGCGATCCGCGCCTTCCATTCGGAAAAATCGCGGGCGCTGTGACCGATCGCATTCAGCTGGTCGATGATCTGCTGCAGCACCGTGGCGCAATCGCCGACGATACCGAGATCGACGCGCACGGTCTTGTTGATCGACGAGCGGTCGATATCGATATGGATTTTCTTCGAGTTGGGCGCGAACGCATCGAGCCTGCCGGTGACGCGGTCGTCGAAGCGAGCGCCGACGCAGATGATCAGGTCCGCGCGGTTCATCGTCATATTGGCTTCATAGGTGCCGTGCATGCCCAGCATGCCCAGCCAGTCGGGATGCTCGGACGGGAAGGCACCCAGGCCCATCAGCGTCGAGGTGACCGGCGCATTGGTCATCGCCTGAAGCTGGCGCAGCAATTGCGTCGCTTCCGGTCCCGAATTGATCACGCCGCCACCCGAATAGATGACCGGGCATTCTGCCTCGGCGATCATCTGCGCGGCGGTGGCGATATCGTCCGCCGTTCCCGCCTTGACCGGGGCATAGCGCATGTTCGGGCGCGCCGAGGTCTCGCCGCCATGCGCGGCGGTGGCGACCTGGACGTCCTTGGGAATATCGATGACGACCGGGCCGGGGCGGCCCTGGGTCGCGATATGGAACGCCTCGCGCACCGTCGAAGCCAGCCGGGCGGGATCCTTCACCAGATAATTGTGCTTGGTGCAGTGGCGGGTGATGCCGATCGTGTCGGCTTCCTGGAACGCATCGGTGCCGATCAGCGTGGTCGCAACCTGGCCGGTGATGACGACCATCGGGATCGAATCCATCAGCGCATCGGTGATGCCGGTGACCGCATTGGTCGCGCCGGGGCCCGAGGTGACGAGCACGACGCCGGGCTTGCCGGTGGCGCGGGCATAGCCCTCGGCGGCGTGCGCAGCGGCCTGTTCGTGGCGGACGAGACTGTGGCGCAGCGAGGGATGGCCGAAAATCGCGGCGTAAATCGGCAGCACCGCGCCGCCGGGATAGCCGAAGATCACTTCGA
>CAXRCQ010000383.1:0-3676 GCA_964228845.1 Blastomonas sp. | reverse complement strand
GCCGCTGGTGCATATCTGGATCGGCTATGACGGACCCGATGGCACGCGCTATGCGGTCACCCAGTCGTTCGTGCTCGGCGAGGAGAGCAACCCGCCCGGCCCGCGCGTCGGCCCGCCCAGGCTCGATCTCGGCCCGCGCCGCTTCACCTCGATCGGCCAGCGACCGTTGCAGCCAGCCTGATCGCCGCCCTGCTTGCCAAGCATGGGGCGATCATGCCAATCAGCTGAAATGTATACGGAATGATGATTTCGCGCTGAGAAGGTCCCCAACATGCTGAACCGGTTCGCTTCGTCCGCCCTGGCCCTGTGCCTGTGTCTTTCGCCCGTGCCGATCGCCGCGCAGGACGGCGGCAAGGCATCTGAAAAGGCCGCGCCTGCCAAGGTCGAACCGCTGGTCTCGGTCACGAAGCACAGCGGCACGTTCGGCGGGCAGCGCGTCGCCTATACCGCCACCGCGAGCGACACGTTCCTCAAGGACGACAAGGGCAACCCGCGCGCGCGCATCTTCTCGGTCAGCTATGTCAAGGACGCGCCCGAGCCGAACCGCCCGGTCACCTTCCTGTTCAACGGCGGTCCGGGCTCCGGCTCGCTCTGGCTGCACATGGACGCGTTCGGCCCCAAGCGCGTCGCGATCCCCAACGATGGCCGCGACGATGGCGCGCCGCCCTATCGGCTGATCGACAATCCCGACAGCCTGCTCGATGTCACCGACATAGTGTTCATCGATCCGGTCGGCACCGGCTTTTCGACCGCGCTCGGCGATACCGATCCCAAGGAATTCTGGGGCGTCACCAAGGACGCCAGGTCGGTCGCGCAGTTCATCCGCCAGTGGCTCAGCGACAATGGCCGCTGGAACGCGCCCAAGTTCCTGGGCGGGGAAAGCTATGGCACAACCCGCACCGCCGCCGTGGTGAACGAACTGGAGGGCACGTATAACGACATCGCATTGAACGGCCTGCTGCTGATCTCGACCATTCTCGATTTCGGCGCGCAGGCGGAAGTGCCGGGCAACGAGATGCCCTATGTGCTGATGATCCCCAGCATGGCGGTGACCGCGCTCTATCACGGCAAGACCATGCCCGCCGCCTCGGGTCCGGGACCGGATGCGCTCGCGCAGGAGGCGCGCGCCTTTGCCACCAACGAATATCTGCCCGCGCTGATGAAGGGCAGCGCGCTGGTCGGCGAGGAGCGCGCCCGCATCCGCGCCAGGCTCGCGCGCTATACCGGGCTGTCAGAGCAATATCTGGAAAACGCCGATCTGCGCGTGACGCCGGGCCGCTTCTACAAGGAGCTGCTGCGCGATCGCGGCCTGGTCGTCGGCCGGCTCGACGCGCGCTATACCGGCAAGGATTATGACAATGCCGGCGAAGAGCCCGACAACGATCCCAGCTTCTACGGCATCGACGGCAGCTATACCGCCGCGCTCAACGCCTATGTGCGGCAGGAGCTGAAATTCAGCCCCGAGCGGCAATATGTCACCATCGGCGGCGTGCGCGACTGGGACTGGGACCTGCCCGGCAATGGCGGCGAATCGCGCTATTACAAGAATGTCGCGCCCTATATCGGCCGCGCGCTGCGCGAGAATAGCGGCCTGCGCGTGCTCGTCGCCCAGGGCTGGTACGATTTCGCCACCCCGTTCTTCGGCGCGGAATATTCGCTCACCCGCACCGGCATCCCCACCGACCGCATCGAATATACCCGCTATGACGCCGGGCACATGATGTACGTGAACGAGACCGACCTCAGCAAATTGTCGCGCGATATTCGCGGGTTTATCGGGCGGCGGTGAGCGGGGGCGCGAGGGCGGCGGTCGATGGCTTCGCGAATGTGGGGCGTTGGGGACGTTGGTGCGCTCCCAACGACCGCTTTCATCATTCGCGATAGGATCGCCCAATGACTGACATTGGGTGGATAGCGGTCGCAGCGGTCTACGCTTTGATCGTCGAATTTCGCGAACTTGACGTAGGCAAGCAAGAGAGACACGCCACCCCCAGACGGCGAACAAAAGAAAAACCGGAATTGAAGCGATCCCTACAACCCAGTGACGCACTGTTGCTGGCGGATCGAAATACCAAAGCGGGGGTAAAATTAAAATAAATGGCAAGATCGGGGTAATTGACGAGAGCGAGTGTGTGCTGGGCCAGCCTTGCTCACCGATGTCTTGATCGATCCAAGCCAAAAAGCGCCGCCATCTCGTCATTGTTCTGGTCCTTTTTGCCTCCTCTAACGCGGGAAAAGGCGGTAGGCTAGCTTCTGTCCCCTATGGGGTCGGTTGCGGAAGGTCAGCTTTTTGACGATGGCGGCAAAAGCTGCCATCGAAAGGCCGTGCGGGATTAGCGAATTTTGCCATTCCGCAACGCCAACAAAACACCCAGAGGAATCCATGACCGCGATCACCATCCACGGCATCCCCAATTGCGACACGATGAAGAAGGCGCGGACCTGGCTGGAGGGTCGGGGCATCGGTCACGACTTTCACGACTACAAGAAGGCCGGGATCAGCGCGGAGAAGCTGGGTGCCTGGGCCGATGCGGTCGGTTGGGAGGTGCTGCTCAACAAGGCGGGGACCACCTTCCGCAAGCTGCCCGAGAGCGACAAGGCGGGGGTCGACCGGGCGAAGGCGATCGCGCTGATGGTGGAGCAGCCTTCGCTCATCAAGCGTCCGGTGCTGGAATATCCCGGCGGCGTGCTGGTCGGCTTCAAGCCCGATGACTGGGCGGCGGCGCTCGGCTGAGCCCCCTGTCACATACCTGTCAGCATGCCCATATAAGGCGGACCCCTGACAGGAGACCCGAAAATGCCCAAGGCCATCTGGAACGGCACCGTCATCGCCGAGAGCGACGATACCGTCGTCGTCGAGCGCAACCATTATTTCCCCCGAAGCTCGGTGCGCGCCGATCTGCTGACGCCCAGCGACACGACCAGCTTCTGCCCCTGGAAGGGCGTGGCGAGCTATTATTCGATCGAGGTCGACGGCAAGACCAACACCGACGCGGTCTGGTATTATCCCGAGCCCAAGGATGCGGCGAAGGAAATCCGCGACCGGCTCGCCTTCTGGAAGGGTGTAGAGGTCGTCGCGTGATCCTGGCCGCGCTGATGCTGTCCGCCGCCACGCCCGGTCCGCTGATCATCGCGCATCGCGGCGCGAGCGGCGAGCGGCCCGAGCATACCATCGGTGCCTATGAACGCGCGATCGAACAGGGCGCGGACTATATCGAGCCCGATCTGGTCAGCACGAAGGACGGCGTGCTGGTCGCGCGGCACGAGAACGAGATTTCGGAAACCACCGATGTCGCCGCCCACCCCGAATTTGCCGACCGCAAGCGCACCAAGACCATCGACGACCAGAGCCTGACCGGCTGGTTCACGGAGGATTTCACGCTCGCCGAGCTGAAGACGCTGCGCGCCAGGGAGCGGTTGCCGCAATTGCGCCCCGCCCACACCGCCTATGACGGCCGATTGGACATACCGACGCTCGATGAGGTCATCGCGCTGGTGAAGGAGCATGAACAGGCCACGGGGCGCAAGATCGGACTCTATCCCGAAACCAAGCACCCGAGCTATTTCCGCGGCATCGGGCTGGCGCTCGAGGAACCGCTGGTCGCCACGCTGAAAAAGGCCGGCTATGCGAAACGCAGCGAAAAGCTGTTCATCCAGAGCTTCGAGGTCGACAATC
>CAXRCQ010000382.1:0-2418 GCA_964228845.1 Blastomonas sp. | reverse complement strand
AGCGACTTCGCCGTCGGCATGCTGTCCGACAGGCTGAAGGGGCGGGTCCCGCGTCGTTACTGGCTGCTGGTCGGCGCGCTGCTCGCTCCGGTCGTGCTCAACCTGCTGTTCCGCGTGCCCGATGGCGACAATGCCCTGCGCGCCGCCTGGGTCATCGTCACCTTCAGCCTGTACATGATGGTGTTCGCGACCTTTTCGGTGCCCTATCTCGCAATCGCCGGGGAACTCGCCTCAAGCGAGCGTCAGCGTACCGTGCTGATGGCGTGGCGACTGGTGTTCACCGCGATCGGCGTGCTGACCGCAGGCGCCGTCGCACCGGCACTGGTCGAGCATTTCGGTGGGGGCTCCAGCGGATACCGACAGAT
Source organism: Blastomonas sp. (assembly GCA_964228845.1). Classification (GTDB taxonomy): domain Bacteria; phylum Pseudomonadota; class Alphaproteobacteria; order Sphingomonadales; family Sphingomonadaceae; genus Blastomonas. Next base: position 2,053 of record CAXRCQ010000382.1, on the reverse strand, counting down.
GGCGCTGGTCCTGTCGATCATCGCATCGGCCTCGCTGCTGCTCGCCTTTTTCGGCATCGGGCGCAAGGCAGACGGGGTCATCGGAGTCTCCGCGACACCGCCGCTGCGTCTTGGCGCGATGGCCGGGCTGTTTGCGCAGCGCCGCTTCGCCAGCCTGTTCGCGGCCAATTTCCTGCAGCTCACCGGCAGCGGCATGGGCTATGCAACCATGCTCTATTTCCTCACCTATCAGTCGGGGCGGGCCGACGCGCTTCAGGTGATCGGGGTGATCATCCTGTGCGCCTGTGTCGGCATCATCGCCGCCCAGCCGCTTTGGGTCTGGGTTGCAGGGCGTTTCGGCAAGCCGCGCGCGTTCATCGCCGGGTCGGTCATCTATGCGCTGAGCTACATGGTCTGGCTCCTGCTCGCCGACCAGCCGATCTGGGTCGCCTATCTGCTCGCCTTTACTGCGGCCATCGGAAATTCGGGTTGGACGGTCATCGGCTTTTCGATGCTGGCGGACATTGCTGCGGACGATGCCGACCATTCCGGCCTGTATTCCGCTGCCTGGATTGCCGCCGACAAGATCGCCTTCGCGCTGGGCGGCACGCTGCTCACCGGTCTGGTCCTGTCTGCATTCGGCTTCGACGCCGCGCAGGCGGTGGCGGGGCTGCCGCAGAGCGAGAGCGCTGTTCTCGGCGTCGGACTGGCTTTCGGGCTTATCCCGCCGCTGCTCACCTTGGCCGGTGCCGCGATCATCGCGATCTGGGGGCAGAAATATCCGCCTGTCGGATAAATCTGGAAAGTCTGCCACCATCCGGATAGATTGGCGCAGCATTCCTCTGCCGTCGGCCTCGTGTTGGGGCGGCGAAGCAGCGATAAGGGGTTGTTGGCCATGAAGGGAGTTCCGATCCAGTCTTTCAGCCGGGCGATTGCCGCGTTGAAGGCGATCAATCGCAACCGGTCGATGACGATGATGGAGATTTCGCGCGCGGCCAACGTGCCTTATCCGACCGCGCACCGCATCGTGCAGACATTGCTCTATGAGGGCTTGATCGAGCAGGAGCCGGCGCGCAAGCGCTATCGCCCGACGCTGCTGGTGCAGAGCCTGTCGAGCGGTTACCAGCAGGATGGCGCGCTGGTGGAAGCGGCGCGGCCGCATATCGTGGCGCTGACCCGCAAGGTGGGCTGGCCGGTCTCCATCGCCATCCGAGTCGGCAAGAACATGATGTTGCGCGATTCGACCCATGCCAACACATCGCTCACCTTCGCGCAATATTATCCGGGCTTCACCTTGCCCCTGCTCGACAGCGCCTCGGGCAAGCTGTCCATGGCCTATGCCGATGACGACGAGCGCACCCAGATCCTGAAATGGATGCGGGCGGACCAGGATATCGATTCCAACTATCTGGCGGCGGCCGAGCTGGCGCTGAACGGCGAGGGTATCCGGGCGCGCGGCTATGCGGTGCAGGGGCGCAACTATTTCAACCACACCCCGGGCAAGACGTCATCGATCGCCGTGCCGATCTTCAAGCAGGGCCGGTTCGAGGCAGCCATGACCCTGGTCTTCTTCGCCTCCGCACTGAAGCTCGAGAACGCGCTCGAAAGCTATCTGCCCGAGATGCTGACCACCGCCAAGGCGATCGGCGATACGCTCGACCGGAGCACGTCCGAGGCGATTGCGGCGGCCTAGAGCCGGGCGGTAACCGCCTTGGTCTCGAGATAGTTGTCGAGGCTTTCTCGCCCGAATTCGCGACCCCAGCCCGACTGGCCATAGCCGCCGAACGGGATGTTGTGGGCGACCGCGCCGTGGCAGTTGATCGAGACATGGCCCGACCGGATGCGCGCGGCGATCTTGTGCGCGGCGGACAGCGATGTCGTCCACACGCTGCCCGACTAGCCGTAGGGCGAGTTGTTCGCCATCCGCGCAATCTCGTCCGGATCCAGTGTATCGAAGCCCTGCACTGCCATGACCGGGCCGAAAATCTCGTCCTGCACGATGCCCATATCGGGGTTGGTGCCGGTGAAGATCGTGGGCTGGACGAAATTGCCGGGGCGCGCGATGCGCTGGCCG
>CAXRCQ010000381.1:0-4704 GCA_964228845.1 Blastomonas sp. | reverse complement strand
GCAGGTCGCTGACGAGCAGCGTGACCTGCTGTTGGCCGCGTTGCGCAAACAGGGCCAGGCGTTCGTCGCCAACGACGCAAACCTGTCCGAGCGCGACCGGCTGTGGCTGGTCTCCGGCCCGAACATGGGCGGCAAGTCGACCTTCCTGCGCCAGACCGCGCTGATCGTGCTGCTCGCCCAGGCAGGCGCTTTCGTGCCCGCCCGGTCAGCGCGGATCGGCATTGTCGATCGGCTGTTCAGCCGCGTCGGCGCGTCGGACAATCTGGCGCGGGGACGATCGACCTTCATGGTCGAGATGGTCGAGACCGCCGCGATCCTTGCCCAGGCGACCGAGCGTTCGTTCGTCATCCTCGACGAGGTCGGGCGCGGCACCTCGACCTATGACGGGCTCGCGCTGGCCTGGGCGATTGCCGAGGCGGTGCATGATAGCAACCGCTGCCGCTGCCTGTTCGCGACGCACTATCACGAACTGACCCGGCTCGCCGGGCGGCTCGATGCGCTGTCGCTGCATCACGTACGCGCGCGCGAGTGGAAGGGCGATCTGGTGCTGCTGCACGAACTCGCCGATGGTCCGGCGGATCGCAGCTACGGCCTCGCGGTCGCCAAGCTGGCGGGGGTGCCGCCGGTGGTGGTGGCACGGGCCAAAGCGGTGCTGGCCAAGCTCGAAGCCGGGCGTCAGGCGACCGGAGGGCTGGCGGCGGGGCTCGACGATCTGCCGCTGTTCGCTGCCGCTGCCGCGAGAGAGCCCGAAGCGAAGGACGAACTGCGCGAGGCGCTCCAGGTGCTCGATGTCGATAATCTCAGCCCCCGCGATGCGCTCGATGCGCTCTACCGGCTCAAGGGCCTGCTCGGCGATTCATCGCATTAGGCGTTCAACCGATGCGAAAATCCGGTTATCCTGCAAGCCGTTAACAGGCAGGGGCCATCATGGCGGGGATCGGGATATTCGCAATCGCATCGGCTCTGGCCCTGCCGGGTGCGAATGACGCGCGTCTGCCCGACGCGATCACCTTGTGCGATCGGCCTGCGCCTGATCTTGCAGCGGCAGCCCTGCCGATCGTGAGCGAACGCGCGGACCGCGCGCGCAGCCTGATGCGCGGCAGCGACAATGGGGCGGATGCGGCGCTGGAGCTGCTGCTCTCTCCAGCGGCTGATTCGGCATCCCCTCCATCCAGTGACGACGCGGATGCCAGTATTGCCCGGCTGGCCGAATATTGCCTGGTGGCTGGCCAGGCGATGCGACGCGCCCGATCGGGCCGCCAGGCGCGCGCGCAGGACTTTCTGCGCACCGCCCAGGCGCTGGCCGAACAGGCAGGCGACACGGCTCTGGCGGCGCGCGCGGCCTGGGAGGCGGCGCTCGCGCTGGCAGGCGGTGCCCCGCCCAGCGCCTCGGGTACTCGGCGTCGGTCCGCCGAGGCCGCGCCGCCGAGGCCCGCCCCCCAGGGCTGCAGGCCTGTCGATGCCGAGGGGCAGGGGCGCCGGCTGGAGGCGGCGTTTGCCTGCGCGCTCGACCGGGCGGTGCAGGCGGACGATCCGGCGCTGATCGCGCTGTCCGCGCTACGGCTGGCGCGGGTGGAAAGGGCGCGCAAGGCCGATGTCGCGCCGCGCATCGCGCTGGGGCTGGCGGCATCGGCGCGGGTGGAAAAGCTCGCCGATCGCGCGTCGCTCCTGCGCGCAATGGCGATGCTGGCAAGCGATGCGGGGCTGGGTGGAACCGATGTGGTTCGCGAGGCGGTGGATCATTATGCCGATCTGGCACATGCTGGTGCGGGCGACGATGCCAGCCTCGCCGCGCTCCGTGGGCGGATCGCATTGGCCCAAGGCGAGCGCCAGGCTGGCCAGGCCGCTATCCGCCGCGCGGTCTTCCTGGAAAGCCAGAAGGCCTTGCCGCAGAACCTTCCGCATTATGCGCTGCTGCTCGCCGATGCCGATCCCGAGCGCGCGGGCGAGCATGTGCGATCCGCCTATCGCGCGCTGGAGCGGGTGCGCGCCCTGCTGATGCCCGTCGATCCGCTGACCGAGGAAAGCCGGTTCGACCTGCTCGTCCGCCCGGTGTTCGAACGCGCGATCGGCACCACGCTGGCCGTTGCAGGAAGCGATGCCGGAACGCTCGATCAGGCGCAGCGGATCGCCGAGGCCTATCGCAGCGCCGAACTGCAGAACAGCCTGGGTGCCGAATGCGTGCCGCTGCGCAATCCGGTCACCCCTGCCGACCTCAAGCCGGGCGAGATACTGCTCTATCCGCTGCTGCTCGAGGACCGGATCGAGCTGCTTTACGCGACCGGCGACGACAGGGCGCGCGGCTATCGCCGCATGCCGCCCGATCGCAGGCACAACCGCGCGATGATCGCGGCGCTTTCACAACGCATGACAGCTTCGCTGAGCGGTGCCAGCAGCGACTGGGAAGCGGCTTCGCGGGAGCTGTACGCCGCGTTGATCGCTCCGGTGGCGTCGCTGCTGGGGCCGGACGCGACGCTGATCATCGTGCCCGATGGTCCGTTGCGCCAGATCAGCTTTGCTGCGCTGATGGATGCGCAAGGCACCTTCCTGATGGAGCAGGCGAGGCTCGCGGTGGTGCCTGCGCTCAGCTTTGCGGCTCCCGGCACGCGCGACACCGACCCGGAGATCATCGCCGCCTCGCTCGAAAAGGAGCTCGACCTGCCCGTGGGCCGATTCACCCGGCTCGAGGGCACGGCATCGGAAGCAGCGATGGCCGCGGGCCAGGACGGCGTGCTGCTTACCGATTTCGACCGTGCAGACCTTGCTGCTGCGCTGGCGAAGCGGCCCGCGAGCGTGCTGCATCTGGCGACGCACGCCGCGTTCAACGGGCGCACCGAACGCTCGTTCATCGTCGCCAATGGCGAGGCAATCACCCTGCCCGAATTGCGCGAAATGCTCAGCGCCAACCGGCTGCGCGGTGAGGCGCTGCAGCTGCTGGTGCTGAGCGCGTGCGAGACGGCGGTGGGCGATGACGATCAGGCGATGGGGCTGGCGGGCGCAGCGGTCGAGGCGGGTGCGGCCAGCGCGCTCGCCTCGCTCTGGGAGGTCAGCGATGCAGGCACCGCAGCGCTGATGGAGGCATTCTACAAACATTATCGGGCGGGCAAGGGGCGCGCGCGGGCGCTGCAGCTCGCGCAGGTCGAGCTCGCGCGCGGCGCGGACGGGCAATGGGCCGATCCGGGGATCTGGAGCGCGTTCACCCTGGTGGGGAGCTGGCGATGAGCAAGAGGCTGCCCCTCTGCGCGGCGCTGGCGCTGCTCGCCGTGCCAGCCTTTGCACAGGATGCAGGCGCGCCGCCCACGACGATTACCCCTGATACGCTGCCCCAGCTCTCCACCGGCACTACCGCCACCACCGATGGCGCGGTCACCACGATCGGCGGAGGGGTGCGCGCGGGCGACAATCTGTTCCACAGCTTTTCGCGCTTCAATCTGGGCCCCGGCGATGTCGCGCGCTGGACGGCAAGCGATGCGCCGACCATCCGCAATGTCATCAACCGGGTCACCGGCGGCGAAACCTCGTTCATCGCGGGGGGTATCGATGCGAGCGCGTTTGCGGGCGCGGACTTCTACTTCCTCAACCCGGCGGGCATCGTGTTCGGAGACGGTGCGGCGGTCGATGTCGGCGGCACCGCGCATTTTTCTACCGCGCAGCAATTGGGCTTTGCCGATGGCGCGATGCTGGTCTCCGGCACCGCATCGGGGTCGAGCTTCAGCATGGCCGAACCTGCGCGCTTCGGCTTTCTCGGCAGTAACGCGGCGATCGTCGCCACCGGATTCGGTGCGCCGGCAGAGGTCGCCAGAGCCGGCATTTCGGCCAGTCGCCTGAGCCTGACTGCCGGCGACATATTCGTGTTCGACACGTTTCTGGACGCGGAGCGCTTGGATATTGCCGCTGTCGGCGATCGGGCCTCCAGTCTCGCTCTGGGGCAGGCCATGACCGCCCAGGCGCTGGGCGGGACAATCCGGATGATAGGCGGCTCGTTGCGCGCCGACGGAGACGATGGCGGGCGCATTGCGCTGGCGGCCGACGAAGTCCGGTTGGAGGGTGGCGCCGCGATCGAGGTTCTTGCGCAGCAATCGCCCGAGGCCGCGCTTCGGGTAACCGCCAACCTGGTCGAGATCGTCGCAGGCACTCTCAGGGTTGCAAGCCTTCCCGGAGCCGACACTCCGGGTGGCGACATGCTGGTCACGGCAGACCAGATCGTCGTTCGCCCCTCGGGCAATGTCCTCATCGTCAGTTCGATCGATGGCGGCGGTGGCTCGATGCGGCTCGATGCCCGCCATGTACTGATCGACGGCGGAACGGTGAGCGCCCGGGGCAGTTCCGCGCCGGGCCGGTCGGTCGGCAATATCTTCGTGCGTGCAGACCTGCTGGAGATTGTCGAAGTCGGCCTGATCAGCACGACGCTGCTCGACTCTGACGGCCAGCCGGTGGGGACGACCGGCAATATCGTCATCGACGCGGGCCGCATCTTCATGGATACGACAGGGCTGATCCTTGCCGAAAATCAGGCACCCAATTCATCCGGGCCGGGTTCGATCACCATCCGCGCGGACGAGATGACCGTGGTTCGCGGACGGATTTCGACGCAAACCCAGACCGACACGCCTGCCGGGGTGATTGATGTCTCGATCAGGGGACTGCTGGACATGCGCGGCTTTGGCGGCTTCGAATCGATCAGCGCGGGGCCTGGCGATGCAG
>CAXRCQ010000380.1:0-2277 GCA_964228845.1 Blastomonas sp. | reverse complement strand
CCTCGGCGACGATGAAGCCGAAGCTCACCCCGCCCTCCTTGCCGATCGTTGCATGGTGCAGCTTGTGCGCCTGCACCAAGCGCTTGGCATAGCCGCTTTTGGGCACCCAGCGGAAATAGCGCTGGTGCACCAGCCCGTCATGGATCAGCGTGTAGATAAGGCCATAGATCATCACGCCCACGCCCATCCAGGTCGCGGGCTCCCACAACCAGGCACCGATGATGAAGAGGCTGATCGAGATCGCCGAACCGACGATCGCGTACAGGTCGTTCTTCTCGAACGTGTTGTTGTGCGGTTCGTGATGGTCGCGGTGCCAGCCCCAGCCCCAGCCGTGCATCACATATTTGTGGCTCCACCACGCCACGAATTCCATGAACGCGACAGAGGCTATCACGATGCCGAAGTTGATCAGGACCTGCATGGCCACAGAATAGGCGCATTCGCGGGCCGATTGAAGAGGGCATATTGTCCCGGTTGCAATGGCAACCAAATCCGCGCTGGATTTGGGCTTTCGCTTCTGCCAAGCGACCAGCGAAGACCGGTTTGAAGGGGTAATCTGCACGATGGCTCAGGCAAGGACGCTGTACGAGAAAATCTGGGACGCGCATGTCGTCGATCAGCGCGACGATGGCACCGCGATCATCTTCATCGATCGCCATCTCGTGCATGAAGTGACCAGCCCGCAGGCATTCGAGGGGCTGCGCATGGCCGGGCGCAAGGTGCGCAGGCCCGATCTGACGCTGGCCGTGCCCGATCACAATGTGCCGACCACGCCGCGCGTCGATGCTGCTGGAAACCGCCTGCCGATCGAGGATCCGGAGAGCCGCGCGCAGCTCGAGGCGCTCGAACGCAACGCGCCGGCCTTCGGCGTGCCCTATATCGATGCGACCGACATCCGGCAGGGCATCGTCCATGTCATCGGACCGGAACAGGGTGTCACATTGCCCGGCTGCTCCATGGTGTGCGGCGACAGCGATACCGCCGCGCACGGCGCGCTGGGTGCGCTCGCCTTCGGCATCGGTACATCGGAGGTCGAGCATGTGCTGGCGACGCAGACGCTCCAGCTCAAGCGCTCGAAATCGATGGAAATCCGCGTCGAGGGCGATCTGCCCGCAGGTGTCAGCCCCAAGGACCTGATCCTGCACATCATCGGGCAGATCGGCGCTGCGGGCGGCACCGGGCATGTCGTCGAATATCGCGGCAAGGTTTTCGAGCAGATGTCGATCGAGGGGCGTCTGACGATATCGAACATGTCGATCGAGGCGGGCGCGCGCGCCGGGCTGATCGCGCCCGACGATACCACCTTCGCCTATCTGAAAGGCCGGCCGATGGCGCCCAGTGGGGCGGACTGGGACGCGGCGGTCGCCTATTGGCGCACGCTCAAGACCGATGACGCCGCGGTGTTCGACAAGTCTGTCGTGATCAATGCGGCCGATGTCGCGCCATCGGTGACCTGGGGCACCAGCCCCGAGGATGTCGTGCCGATCACCGGCGTGATCCCCGATCCCGACAGTTTCGAGGATGCCTCGAAGCGTGCCGCCGCGCAGAAATCGCTCGACTATATGGGGCTGACCGCAGGCACGCCGCTGAGCGAAGTCCCCGTCGAGCATATCTTCATCGGCAGCTGCACCAACAGCAGGATCGAGGATCTGCGCGCCGCCGCTGCGGTGCTGAAAGGACGGCGCAATGCTCCCGGCATCAAGTCGGCTTTGGTCGTGCCAGGCTCGGGCCTGGTCAAGCGTCAGGCGGAGGAAGAGGGGCTCGACCGCATCTTCATCGAGGCAGGCTTCGAATGGCGCGAACCGGGCTGCTCGGCGTGCCTCGGCATGAACCCCGACAAGGTGCCGAGCGGCGAGCGCTGCGCGTCGACTTCGAACCGCAATTTCGTCGGGCGTCAGGGCCCCGGTGCGCGCACGCATCTGGTCAGCCCAGCCATGGCAGCTGCAGCGGCGGTGACCGGGCGGCTGAGCGACGTGCGCGACCTGGTGTAATCACACGTTATTGCCAAGCGCGATTGATGCTAAAAAGTGCTCGACCAGTGCTTGGACAACAGGAGCAAAGAATATGCGCAAGCTGCTGAGCCTATTGGCGATTTCCACCGCTTTCGCCACCACGCCCGCCTCTGCCCAACAAGCTGAGGTCAAGCTGTGGCGGCTCGATTGCGGGACGGTCGCGGCCAACGATCTCAACGCCTTTTCGGACACCCGCGCCTATACCGGCAAGTCCAAGCAGCTCGCGAGCAGCTGCTATCTGATCCAGCACGGCAGCGATTACATG
>CAXRCQ010000379.1:0-2813 GCA_964228845.1 Blastomonas sp. | reverse complement strand
CTGGTCGGCTTTGCGGTGACGCGGGCGGTGTTCAAATAACCGTCATCCCGCGCACGCGGGAATCCCGCTTTTGTGACAGATGTGAGAAAGGAAGCGGGACCCTCGCCTTTGCGGGGGTGACGAGAAGGTCAGGCGGGGTGCACATTCTCCGGCAACCGCCAGTCGATCGGCTCCAACCTCTGGCTTTCCAGAAACGCGTTGGCCTGGCTGAAATGCCCGCAGCCCAGAAAGCCGCGATGCGCCGATAGCGGCGAGGGGTGCGGGGCCTTGAGCACCAGATGCCGTCCGCCGCGATCCACGCTGTCTACGCCCGCCGCCTTTTTCTGTGCATGGCTGCCCCAGAGCAGGAACACGACCGGGTGCTCCAGCGCGTTGACGCGGGCGATCACCGCATCGGTGAACCGCTCCCAGCCCTTGCCCTGATGCGATCCGGCATCGCCCATCTCGACCGTCAGAACCGCGTTGAGCAGCAGCACACCCTGCTCGCCCAGGATTCCAGAAAGCCATGGCGCGGTGGCGCGATGCCGAGATCACGCTGCAATTCCTTGTAGATGTTCACCAGCGAGGGCGGCGCCGGCACGCCGGGTCGGACGCTGAAGCACAGCCCGTGCGCCTGGCCGGGGCCGTGATACGGATCCTGCCCCAGGATGACGACGCGTACCTTGTCGGGCGGGGTCAGGTCGAGCGCGCGGAACCAATGGCTGCCGGGCGGAAAGATGCGCGCACCTTCCGCCTTGCGCTCGAGCAGGAAGCGCTTGAGATCGGCCATATAGGGCGCGGCGAACTCCCCGGCGAGCGCCTCGCGCCATTGCGGATCAAGCCGGACGGCGGCAGGGCTGCTTTCGGTATCGCTCATCGCGCAGACCTTGGCGCAGTCCCGGTCGCAGCGTCAAGCAATCGGATTTTCGTGACCTCGCGATATGATGGTATACCGGACGGGCATCGCGAATCGCGACGCACGAGCGGGAGACTGCGAATGCCGCTTACCCATGCCAAGCCGGTCACCTTCATCAACACTGCCAACCGCCGCGCCGCCGAAAGCTTCTATCGCGACGTGCTCAAGCTAACGTTCGTTGCCGATGATGGCTTTGCCGCCGTGTTCGATCTGGGCGGCGCGGTGCTGCGCATTACCGAACTCGAAGGCTATGCCGCCTCGCCCCACCCGGCGCTCGGCTGGTCGGTCGAGGATATCGAGCAGACCATGGAGCATCTGGCCAGCCGCGGCATCGCTCCGAAAATCTATGAAGGCTTCGGCCAGGACGCGTTGGGCATCTGGACCGCGCCCGATGGCGTGGCCAAGGTGGCATGGTTCGAGGACCCCGACGGCAACCTGCTGAGCCTCACCCAGAACAGCTGAGCCGCATTCAGAGCGAATGCACCAGATGTCCGCCATCGACCGTCAGGATGCTGCCGGTCATGAAGCGGCTGGCGTCCGAGGCGAGCAGCAATAGCGGGCCATCGAGATCGGGAAGCTCGCCATAGCGGCGCATCGCGATGCGCTTGCGCAAGGGTTCGCCCGCCTCGCCCGAGAGCTGGTCGCGGTTGATGTCGGTGAGAAAATAGCCCGGCGCGAGCGCGTTGACGCGGATGTTGAACCGCGCCAGTTCCATCGCCAGCTGGCGCGTCATGTGCAGCACGCCTGCCTTGGACACGGCATAGGGGCCGGTGCCCGCTGCGGTCTGGAAGCCGGTGATCGAGGCGGTGTTGATGATGTTGCCGCCACCGCGTTCGCGCATGCCGCGCGCCGCCTCGGTAGCGACGTTCCACGCGCCCTTGAGGTTGATTCCCATCACGAAGTCGTAATCGTCCTCGGTCTGGTCGAGCGCGCGCTTGGTCACCGCGACCCCGGCATTGTTGATGCAGGTACCGATGGCCCCGGCGGCGGCCATGCCCTCGCGCACCGAGCCGAGATCGGCGACATCCATGCGGATCGCCTCGGCGCTGCCGCCGGTGCTGCTGATCTCTTCCACCAACGCCTCGAGCGCGGGCAGGCGGCGCGCGGTGACGATGACATGCGCGCCGCTCTTCGCCAGCAACCGGGCGAAATGCGCGCCAAAGCCTTCGCTCGATGCCCCGGTGACGAGGATGCGCTGGCCGGTCAGGTCTGCGGTAAGCGTCATGCTGCGGCTCCCTCTTGGGCGTGCTTGTGGTCGCGCTTGATCTTCTTGGCGAGCGACCATTTGTGCACCTCGGTCGGGCCATCATAGATGCGGAAGGCCCGGATCTCGCGGAACACCTGTTCGACGATCGTGTCACCGGTGACCCCGGTGCCGCCCATCACCTGCACGCAGCGATCGGCGACGCGCATCAGCGCCTCGGACACCGCGACCTTGGTCATCGAGCTTTCGACCGTGCCCAGTTCGCCGGTATCGAGCACGCCGGCGCACCAGGCGATCATCAGCTCGGCCTGTTTGAGGTCGATCAGATTCTCCGCCAGCATGAAGCCGACGCCCTCGTGATCGACCAGCGGCTTGCCGAACGCATGGCGGCGGCAGGCATAGTCGCTCGCGATCTCGTGCGCGCGGCTCGCGGCACCGAACCAGCGCATGCAGTGCGACAGCCGGGCAGGGGAGAGGCGGACCTGCGCATATTTGAAGCCCTCGCCGCTCTGCCCCAGCATCTGGTCCGCGGGGACGCGCAGAGTGTCGATGGTGATGATGGCATGGCCGCCGGGCATCGAGCTGTCGATCGTGTCGAGCACGCGCTCGATGCGGATCGCAGGGTCAGGCAGATCGACCAGGAACATGCACGCGCCGTCGTCCGATTTCGCCATGACGATGCCGACCTTTGCGCCTTCCGCGCCGGTGATGAAC
>CAXRCQ010000378.1:0-2088 GCA_964228845.1 Blastomonas sp. | reverse complement strand
CCCAGGCTCGCGCTGCTCGACGAGACCGATAGCGGCCTCGACATCGATGCGCTGCGCATCGTCGGCGAAGGCATCAACGCGATCATGCGCAAGGGCGACAAGGCGGTGCTGCTGATCACCCACTATCAGCGGCTGCTCGATCTGGTGAAGCCCGATTTTGTCCACGTTCTCGCCGGCGGCCGCATCGTCCGCAGCGGCGGGCCCGAGCTGGCGCTGGAGTTGGAAGAGCAGGGTTACGAGGCCGTGGCGTGATGTGGGGGCAAGCCAGAACCTTCTCCCTTGATGGGAGAAGGATACGGAGCCTTGCCAAGCGCAGCGCGGCTAGGCGCAGTTGGATGAGGGTGAGTGCGCCATTCTCAGCAACGGCCTTGCAGCCGCGCCACCCTCACCCAGCTTCGCCTAAATTCGCTGCGCTCATCAAGGCTTCGCAGCCCTCTCCCATCAAGGGAGAGGGATTTGGGAGGAAGAGAGCATGAGCGCGACGATCCATCCCCTCCCCACCCGCCGCGACGAGGCCTGGCGCTATGCCGATCTCGATGCGCTGGCGCGCGTCTGGGGCGAGGTGCCGCAAGCGCCCGAGCGGATCGTGGTGCCCGCAGGCGAGACGCTGTCGCGGCAGATCGTGCTGCCGGTGGCGCTGTCGGGTGTGTCGATCACCGATCTCGATGTGGTGATCGAGGCGGGCGCGCAATTCCACCTGCACCTGCTCGCCACCGATGCCGATTACGGCCGGATGAGCATCAACGTGCTGCTGCACGAGGGCGCGCATTTCGAGATGGGCGGGGCGATCCTGGGTCATTCGGACCAGACGCTCGAGATCGTCACCAGCGTGAACCATGCCGACCCCAATGCCACCAGCAACCAGGTGGTGCGCTCGGTCCTCGCGGGCCGCGCGACCGGATCATTCCTTGGCAAGGTCGCGGTCGCGCGCCACGCGCAGAAGACCGATGCGTCGCAGTCGGTGAAAGCGATGCTGCTCGACCGCAACGCGACCGCCAATGCCAAGCCCGAGCTCGAAATCTATGCCGATGACGTGAAATGCGCGCATGGCGCGACCGTCGGCGAGCTCGACAAGCAGGCGCTGTTCTACATGGCCGCGCGCGGGCTGCCGCCGCAGGTGGCGCGCAAGCTGATGCTGCAGGCGTTCATCGCCGATGCCTTCGTGTCGCTGGAAGACGATGCCGCGCGCGAGGCGATCGAGACGCGCGCGCTCGCGGCGCTGGAGGGGCTGGCGTGAAGATGGAGACGCTCTCGCAAACCTTCCCCCTCGAGGGGGAAGGATACGAAGCCTTGCTGGCGCAGCCAGCTAGGCGCAGTTGGATGAGGGGGTCTGCGCCGACAGCTGCTGCTGCTCTGCGCTCTCGCTACCCTCACCCAGCTACGCCTAAATTCGCTGCGCTCATTAAGGCTCCGCAACCCTCTCCCTGCACGGGAGAGGGGCTATGACCGTGCTCACCGCACCCCGTCTGCTCGACCATCGCGCCGATTTCCCCGGTCTCGTCACCGCCTCGGGCGAGCCCTGGCATTATCTCGATTCCGCCGCCACCGCGCAGAAGCCGAAAGCGGTGATCGACGCGATCGCGCAGAGCTATGGCGGCGACTATGCCACCGTGCACCGCGGCGTCTATGCGCGCTCGGCGGACATGACGATCGCGTACGAGACGGCGCGGCGCAAGGCGGCGGCGTTCATCGGTGGGCGCGAGGAGGAGACCGTGTTCGTGCGCGGGGCGACCGAGGGGATCAACCTCGTCGCATCGAGCTGGGGCGGGGCAAACCTCCAGCCCGGCGACCGCATCCTGCTCAGCCAGCTCGAGCATCACAGCAATATCGTGCCGTGGCAGCTCGTCGCCGAGCGCACCGGCGCGGTCATCGATGTCGCGCCGCTGACCGAGGATGGCCGGATCGATCTGGACGCGGTCGAGGCGATGCTGACGCCGGCGCACAAGATGGTGTCGCTCGCGCATGTGTCGAACGTGCTCGGCAGCGTGCTCGATGCGCGGCGCGCAGCGGATCTGGCGCATGCGGTTGGCGCGCTGCTGCTGCTCGATGGCTGCCAGGCGGTGCCGCGCCTGCCCGTCGATGTCGCCG
>CAXRCQ010000377.1:0-4107 GCA_964228845.1 Blastomonas sp. | reverse complement strand
GAGCGCCCAGACCATCGGGGTCTTGAAGCTGAGCGAACCGCCCCACATCGTCGCGATCCACGAGAAGATCTTGATGCCGGTGGGCACCGCGATGACCATGGTGGCGGCGGTGAAGTACATCTTCATGTTGACCGACAGACCGACGGTGAACATGTGGTGCGCCCACACCACGAAGCCGACGACGCCGATGGCGACCATGGCATAGGCCATGCCGAGATAGCCGAACACGGGCTTCTTGGAGAAGGTTGCGATGATGTGGCTGATCATGCCGAAACCGGGCAGGATCATGATGTACACTTCGGGATGGCCGAAGAACCAGAACAGGTGCTGGTACAGGATCGGGTCACCACCGCCGGCGGCGTTGAAGAAGGCCGAGCCGAAATTGCGGTCGGTCAGCAGCATGGTGATGGCAGCGGCCAGAACCGGCAGCGACAGCAGCAGCAGAAACGCGGTGACCAGCATCGACCACACGAACAGCGGCATCTTGTTGAGCGTCATGCCCGGAGCGCGCATGTTGAAAATGGTGGTAATGAAGTTGATCGCACCCAGGATCGACGAGGCACCGGCAAGGTGCAGCGACAGGATCGCAAGGTCGACCGCCGGGCCGACCGAACCGCTGGTCGAGAGCGGCGCATAGACCGTCCAGCCGGTCCCCGCGCCCAGACCCGAACCGCCGGGCACGAAGGTCGAGCCGAGCAGCAGCAGGAAGGCCGGGATCAGCAGCCAGAACGAGATGTTGTTCATGCGCGGAAAGGCCATGTCCGGCGCGCCGATCATGATCGGCACGAACCAGTTGCCGAAGCCGCCGACCATGGCGGGCATGACCATGAAGAACACCATGATCAGGCCGTGCGCCGTGATCAGCACGTTCCACATGTGATAGGCCTGGTCCAGGGTCGCTTCGCTGCCCTGCATCATGGTCGCCCAGCCCTGCAGATACTGCACGCCGGGCTCGGCGAGCTCCCTGCGCATCAGGCCGGACATGGCACCGCCGATGATCCCCGCGACGATCGCGAAGATCAGGTACAGCGTACCGATGTCCTTGTGGTTGGTCGACATGAACCAGCGCTGGAAAAACGCGGGCTTGTGATCGTCATGTGCATGATCATGGTCATGCAGATCGGCCGGATTGGCGGCAATCGTGGTCATGGTCTTGCCCTGTCCTTACTGAGCGGCGGCAGGAGCGGCAGCGGCTGCAGCCGCGCCTTCTGCTGCGGGAGTGGTGGCGGCTGCAGACGCAGCGGCGGGAGCGGCGGCAACTTCGTCACCCTTGACGGTGCCGCCCTGCGAACGGACCCAGGCGTCGAACTTGGCGCGCGGCAGCGCTTCGACGGCGATCGGCATGAAGCCGTGGCGTGCGCCGCACAGTTCCGAACACTGGCCGTAATAGACGCCCGGCTCCTTGATGGTCAGCATCTTCTCGTTCGAGCGGCCGGGAACGGCGTCCATCTTGAACCAGAGCGAGGGGACGGCGAAGCTGTGGATCACGTCCGAAGCGGTGGTGATGACGCGGATCGGCTCGCCGGCGGGAACGACCATGCGGTTGTCGACCGCGAGCTGGTGCGGCTCGCCACGCTTGGCGGCCTCTTCCTCGCTCAGCATGTTCGACACGACTTCAAAGTCGCCATTGTCGGGATAGCTGTAACCCCAGTACCACTGATAGCCGGTGACCTTGACGGTGACCGCATCGGCGGGGGCGGGCTTGTACTGCTTGGCAAGCAGGTCGATCGACGGGACGGCGACACCGACCAGGATCAGCACCGGAACCAGCGTCCAGATGACTTCGATCGTGGTGTTGTGCGTGACCTTGGATGCCACGGGATTGGCAGCGGCGCGATAGCGGACGATGATCCATACCAGCAGCGCGAGCACGAGCAGCGAAATCGCGACGATGATCGGCAGCAGCACCGAGGTGTCGAGCCAGTGCGCATATTCGCCAAGCTCGGAATACTGGTCCTGGAAATCCACGCCCTTGTCGACGGGCATGCCCTTGCCGGCGGTGGGTGCCATCGGCGTGTAGCTCGAATCGAGCGCCGAGGTGGCGGCGTCGGCGGGAGCGGCCTCAGGGGCAGCAGCGGCCGGCGCGGCGGCTGCGGGCGCGACCTGCGCGCTGGGAGCGGGAGCCGCAACCGGCGGAGCGGGCGGCGTCTGGGCCAGCGCCAGCGGCGCGGTAACAAGTGCAAGGGCTGCGAAACCGATCGATTTCGTCCAAGATGCGAACGCCATTCGTAGAATGTCCCTGTATAGGCAGGGCATCCGTCCACGTCCCATAGTGCCGGATCACTGCCGTGTTTGCGTCATAGCTTTTCGTGCCTATACGCAGGCTTGCCGCCAGTCTCAAGCCAATCTAGGGATATTTTTTAATCGCCGGTTCAGCTTGAGCACCCCCATTCCCCGGCGACGCTACGTAAAGGGCAAATCGCGATGCAGGATGATGAAATTCTGGCCGAATTCCGTGCCAGCCAGGCCTTGCTGGAAGGACATTTCATCCTCTCCTCCGGCCTGCACAGCGCGCATTATCTGCAATGCGCGCGCGTGCTGATGGATCCGATGCGTGCCTCGCGCCTGGCAAGCGCGCTTGCCGCCCGCATGCCGCGCGACGTGCGCGCGCAGATCGACCTTGTCGTCTCGCCGGCAATGGGCGGCCTTATAATAGGGCATGAAATGGGCCGCGCGCTCGGCGTCGAGGCCATGTTCGTCGAGCGCCCGACGGGCACGTTCGAGCTGCGCCGCGGATTCGCGATCAAGCCGGGGCAGAAGGTGCTGCTGATGGAGGATGTCGTCACCACAGGCCTGTCCTCGCGCGAGGCAATCGCGGCAGTGAACGCGGCGGGTGGCGAGGTCATCGCCGCAGGTGCGCTGGTCGACCGCTCCGCCGGAGAAGTCTCGCTAGGCGTTCCTTTCTTCCCGCTGATTTCGCTCAATTTTCCGAGCTACCCTGCCGACTCGCTGCCGCCCGAGCTCGCCGCTGTCCCGGCCACCAAGCCGGGCAGCCGCAAGGAACCCGAAGCGGCATGATCCGCCTGGCCCTGGCTCCGCTCGCCGCGCTGATGCTCGGCGCGGGCGCGCCTTCGCCTGCGATCGACCCGGCGTCGGTCGATGCCGCGCTCGATCCGGTCAGGGCCCCCGGCACGATCCTCATCGCGCGCGGCGACACGGTGGTGTACGAGCGCGCATTCGGGCTCGTCGATCCGGCGGGCACTACCCAGCACCAGCTCGGCAAGGTCTGGCGCTGGGCTTCGGTCACCAAGCAGATCACCGCGACCATAGCGATGCAGGAGGTCGCCGCCGGACGGCTCGATCTCGACGTGCCCATCATCCGGTACCTGCCCGACAGCAAGGCACCCAATGCCGCGACCATCACCGCGCGGATGCTGATGCAGCACATTTCAGGCCTGCCGCGCACCGACGAGGCGCCGGTTGGCCGCGACGACTGGCCGACCTTCTATATGGTCAATCTCGACAGCCCCGAAACGGGGCGCGCCTGGTGCGAAGGGCCGACGAAGCGCAAACCCAACGACGAATTCTTCTACGGCGACTGCGACTTCATCATGATGGCGGCCGTGATCGAGGCGACCAGCGGCAAGCCTTATGCGCGGTTGATCGACGAACGCATTGCGCAGCCGCTGGGCCTCAAGAGCGTCGGGCTGTTCCCGCGTGCCGAACCCAGCATGCCCGGCTTTGCCGAGGGAAAGCCCGAATCGACGGCGTTCCAGCTCGAGAATTTCGGCGGCGCAGGCGCGCTTTATGGCACGACGCGCGACCTCTTCGCCTTTGATCGCGCGCTGATGACCGGCAAGCTGATCCCCGAGGCGCAGCGCGCGCAGATGTGGGATGGCCAGCCGCAATATGGCTTTGCCGCATTGGGGCAATGGTCGTTCAGCGTGCCGCTCAAGGATTGCGGCGACGCGCCGGTGCGCATCGTCGAGCGGCGCGGTTTCATCGGCGGCGTGGTGCTGCGCAACATCATCCTGCCCGATCAGGACATGGTCATCATCATGACATCGAACCGCGCTGAGGCCGAAGCGGCCTTCGGCGAAATCTGGCAGCAGGCCGGCATCACCCATGACGTGCTGCGCGCCGCGCTATGCGCCACCGGAGCCCCAC
>CAXRCQ010000376.1:0-4282 GCA_964228845.1 Blastomonas sp. | reverse complement strand
AGCCGAAAACTGTTTCGCTGGGTGCCCGGCATGGGTGAAGCGATGATCGAGGAAAAGGCCCTAGGCTAACGCTTCGCACCAATGGGCAAGCCGTTGCTCGCGGACATCGCCCTGCATGTAAGGCACGAACGTCTGCACCGGCGCGACCATTGCACGTGCCTCATCCAGCGAGCCATAATGCGCTGCACCGATCGCGGCGAGGATGGCGGCACCGCGTGCTGTTGTCTCGACATCGCTAGGGCGTTCGCACGGGATGCCGAGCAAATCGGCGATATCCTGCGCGATCCAGTCATTGGCGCTCATGCCGCCATCGAGACGCAGCACCGACCAGGGCGCGCCATCGGCGGCAAAGGCGCGGCCGAGATCGTGGACCACGTTGGCGACCGATTCGAGCGAGGCGCGGACGAGATGCGCGCGCGTCGTGGCGAACGACAGCCCGGTGATCGATCCGCGTGCATCGGGCAGCCAATAGGGCGCGCCGAGCCCGGACAGGGCAGGGACCACGACTACGCCGCCGCTATCCGGCACCGATCGGGCCAGCGCCTCGCTCTCTGCGGCATCGCCGAGCAGGCCGATGCTGTCGCGCAACCATTTGACCAGGCTGCCCGCGACGAACACCGATCCTTCGAGCGCGAAGCTGCGCGTGCCGTTCACCTCGCACAATATGGTCCCGAGCAGGCGATGCTCCGACTTGGGCGGGGTCTGGCCCATGTTCGCGAGGATGAACGCGCCGGTGCCGAGCGTCGCCTTGGTCTGGCCGGTCGCGAAACAGCCCTGGCCGATCGTTGCCGATTGCTGGTCGCCGGCAAGGCCAGTGATCGGGATGGCCTTGCCGAACAGCTCCGGCTTGGTCGCTCCAAACGTTCCGGTGCTCGCCACCACATCCGGCAGCGCAGAACGCGGCACGCCGAACAGGCTGCAAAGGCCCTCGTCCCAGCTCTGGCCGGTCTGCGCGAGAAGGCTGGTGCGGCTGGCGTTCGAGACGTCGGAAATGTGAAGACCGCCAGTCAGGTTCCAGACCAGCCAGCTTTCGACCGTGCCGAAGGCGAGCCGTTCGCCCAGCGCCTCCGCACCCTCGATGTTGCGCAGCATCCAGGCCATCTTGGTCGCGGAGAAATAGGGATCGAGCAGCAGGCCCGTCGCCGATTGCACCGCGGCCTCATGGCCCGCCGCACGGAGCTGCTGGCATTGCTCGTCGGTGCGGCGGTCCTGCCAGACGATCGCCTTGCCCAGTGGCAGGCCGGTCGCCTTGTCCCAGGCTACGACGGTCTCGCGCTGGTTGGTGACGCCGATCGCGGCGATGCGGTCCGCACCGCCGCCGCGTTCGATCATCGCCTGCGCGCATTCCAGCGTCCGTTCCCATATCTCGGTCGCATCATGCTCGACCCATCCGGGCTGAGGGTAATATTGCGTGATGTCCCGCTGTTCGGTCGCAATCCGGTTGCCCGCCAGCGTGTAGAGCATCGCACGGGTCGAGGTGGTGCCTTCATCGAGCACCAGGATCAGCCGATCATGCGCCATGCGCAGCCTCCGTTTGCGCAGTCTCGCCAAGCAGATCGCCGATATCGGCGATCTCGAGCCCGAAGCGTTCGACCAGATCGGCTATGTCGCCAGGCCGCGCCATCTCGCCATCGTCGCGCATGATCGAACAGATCACCGCCGCTTCGCCGCAGCCCGCGCGGCGCGCCAGCTCGATCGCGGCCTCGGCCGCCGCAGGGCGCTCGGCGACGCCACCGGGCGAGCAGATCAGCGGAAAGATATGGCCGGGCGACACGATGTCGTCGGCGGTTGCATCCGGCGCGACGGCGACCTTCACGGTCTGCGCGCGGTCGGCGGCGGAAATGCCGGTAGTGACACCCTCGGCTGCCTCGATCGAGCGGCCCAGCGGCCTTCCGGATTGCCGGTCCTTGCCCGGGTTCATGAGGCCGATGCCCAGCCGCAACGCTCGGTCCTGCTGCATTGCGAGACAGATCAGCCCGCGGCCATGCATGGCCAGGAAGTTGATCGCATCGGCGGTCGCATGGTTCGCGGCAACCGCCAGATCCATGTCACCCCGGCGGAAGCGGTCGCCGGTGATGATGATGATCTTACCCTGTTTCAGGGCCTCTACTGCACCCGCGATGCTCATGTCGCAGGCCTTGCCATTCCGCTGAGGCTGGTCGCGCCCTGCACCACCTGCTCGCCGACCAGATCGAGCTGCATCCGCGCGCGGTCGTCCAGGCACTCGCCATCGGGCGAAAACAGCCCGGAATAGGTACGGATCGTCGCGCCCATGGGCGTGGGCCAGCCGCGCAGCGCATGGACGATGCTACGCAATGTCTGCATCGTGCTCATCGTCGCCTGGTCGCCATAGGCGGTGGCGATCAGCCCGACCGCGCGGCCGTCGAGATAGGGGCGCGTGTCCTTCGCCAGGTCTTCGAGATAATCGAGCGCGTTCTTGACCAGTCCCGAGATCGTGCCGTGATAGCCTGGCGCGGCGAGCAGCACGCCATCGGCAGCACGCACCGCCTCGACCATTTCATTGCCTTCCGCCCCGGCATGGGCGGTGGAGCGATAATGCGGCAGCGCGGCGAGATAGGCCCCGTCGAACAGTTGCACTTCGGCCCCATGCGCGGCGGCGCTGGCCATTGCTGTGCGCAGCGCCAGTTCGGTGGTGCTGCCGGTCGAAACGGTGCCGCCGATCGCGACGATGCGGGGTGTCATGCAACGGGTTCCTTCTGGAAAAAGCGTTCGAGCGCGGCCTGCTGGTCGGCCGAAAGGTGCAGGCCCAATTTGGTCCGGCGCCACAATATGTCCTCGGCCGTCATCGCCCATTCGTTCTCGATCAGGTGGCGCACTTCGGCTTCGGTCAGGCCATGGCCGAAATGCTTGCCGCAATCGCCGAGCGCTCTGGCATCGCCGAGGAAATTTGAGGCAACGGTTCCATAGGTGCGTATGAGCCGCTCTGCCCAGCCCGGCTCCAGAAAAGGATAGCCTGTCCGAAGTTCGGCAATCTGGCGCTCGACATCGTGCACGCCGAAATCGCCTCCGGGCAGGGGGCTTGCATGGGTCCAGTGCTCGCCACGCAGCGCGGGTACCCGGCTGGCGAGCTTGTCGACCGCTTCCTGGCTGAGCGTGCGGAAGGTGGTGATCTTGCCGCCGAAGACCGACAGCATCGGCGCCCCCTCGCGCTCTTCGGTGAGGTCGAAGCGATAGCCGCGCGTTGCCGCTTCGGGCTTGCCCGAGCCGTCATCGACCAGCGGCCGCACGCCCGAATAGGTCCACACGACATCTCCAGGCGTGACCCGCTTCGCAAAGAAGCGGCTCGCGCCCTCGCACAGATAGGCGATTTCCTCCTCGCTCGCGACGATCGGCTCGCCGGGCTGCTGGTCGCGATCGGTGGTGCCGATCAGCGTGAAGTCCTGTTCATAGGGGATGGCAAAGAAGATGCGGCCATCGGGCAGCTGGAAGAAATAGGGGTGCGGGTGATCGAACAGCTTGCGCACGACGATATGCGAGCCGCGCACCAGCCGGATCGATTGCTTCGGCTGCTCGCCCGACTTGCCCAGGATGCCGAGCACCGAGGGACCTGCGGCATTGATGATCGAGCGGGCGGTAAAAACTCCCTGCGACGTCTCGATGCGCCAGTGGTCGCCGACGCGCTCCAGCCGGGTAACCGGGCAGCGCGTGCGCACGTCCGCGCCATGATCGGCGGCATCGCGTGCGTTCAGGACGACCAGCCGCGCATCATCGACCCAGCCGTCCGAATAGACGAAGCCGTGGCGGAATTCGGGTTTGAGCGGCGCACCGGCGGGATGCCGGTCGAGCCGGATGGTCTCGGTCGCGGGCAACAGCTTGCGCGCGCCGATATGGTCGTAGAGAAACAGCCCCAGCCGCAGCAGCCAGCGCGGCCGCAGGCCCTTGACCCATGGCAGCACGAACCGCATCGGCCAGATGATATGCGGCGCGATGCCCCAGAGGATCTCGCGCTCGCCCAGCGCCTCGCGCACCAGCCCGAACTCGTAATGCTCCAGATAGCGGAGGCCGCCATGGATCAGCTTGCTCGAATTGGACGAGGTGCCGCTCGAAAGATCCTGCGCCTCGAGCAGCAGCACGCGCGCGCCGCGTCCTGCGGCGTCGCGCGCAATGCCCGTGCCGTTGACGCCGCCGCCGATCACGGCGACGTCGAACATGGCGGCCTCAGGATGCGGCGACTGGTCCATCAGATCTCGAGCGGCCCGTGCTGGATGTGCGGCAGTACGTAGCGCGCGAACATATCGGCTTCCTGCATGTGCGGATAGCC
>CAXRCQ010000375.1:0-3565 GCA_964228845.1 Blastomonas sp. | reverse complement strand
AGGCCGCAAAGATGGATACCGACATCACCGAGGACGTTATCCGCAGCGTGGCCCTGCCCATGGGGCTGGTCGATGTGAAGGTCTGCGCGGTCGATGCGATCTGGTCAGGCCTCAAGCTGATGATCCGCAAGTAATTGAGATGACACGCCTGATCCGGTTGCTCCTGGTCGCCGCGCTCGCGGTGACGGCATTTGCAGCGCGCCCGGCGCTCGCCTGGGGGGATTATGGCCATCGCGTGATCGCGCAGATTGCCGAAGCCAATGTCTCGCCGAAGGTGCGCGCTCGGATCCGCGCTCTGCTCGCGCAGGAAAAGCAGCTGGCGACGCCTGAATGCCCGCTCGGGACGATCGAGGATGCCAGCGTCTGGGCCGATTGCATCCGCCGCGATGACCTGCGCTGGGGTTATACCGCGCCCTGGCACTATGTGAATATCGACATCTGCAAGCCGTTCGACATCAAGGCCAACTGTCCCAATGGCAGCTGCGTGCCGGCGCAGGTCGCGCGCAACGAAGCGCTCCTCGCCGACCGCAAGCTGCCGACGCATGTCCGGCTCGAGGCGCTTGCCTTCCTTCTGCACACGGTGGGCGACATGCACCAGCCCATGCACGCGGGCGACCGAGGCGATCTGGGCGGCAACCGGGTGAGCGCGGCTTATGGCATTGTCGAAGGGCGGATGAACCTGCACCGGCTGTGGGACGGCCCGATCGCCGAGCGCGCGATCACGCAAGGGCTGCCGCTGGTGCGCGCCTATTCGTCCGAAGAGCGTGCTGCGGTCACGGCAGGCACCGTCGAGGACTGGGCGCGCGAGGCCTGGGAGCTATCGCGCGATGTGGCCTATCCTACCGCGCAGCACGGTCCCGCTTGCGGCCCTGCCTTGGGCAAGGACGAGCGCGCGCGGCACAGCGATGCCGATATCGAGGCGCTGATCCCGGTGGTGCGCGCCCAGATACTTCGTGCCGGTCTGCGCCTCGCTGCCGCGCTCGAACGCGCGCTCGGATGACACGCAACAAAAGTCGCGTTCCCTAACGGAAGATGACCGGTTCATGACAAGGTAACGTTCATTGCAATCGATTGCAAAACACTGCATAGCTATGCATGAGGTTTGACCGGTGGACACCGGCGCGGCCCGACCCTAACAGATGACGCGCTGCAACTGCGGTCACGAAAAAGGATAGGATTCAAACATGGCGAATGCGCAATCCCGAACGCTCCTTCTCTTCGGTGCGACGGGGGACCTGTCCAAGCGCATGCTGATTCCCTCGCTCTATGCGCTGCATTGCGACGGACTGATCGCCGCCGATCTGCGCATCATGGGCACCGCGCGCAGCGAGCTCGACGACGAGGCGTTCCGCGCGATGGCCGGCGAAGCACTCGCGCAATTCCTTCCCGAGGCGCGCAAGGACGATGCGAAGATCGCAAGCTTCCTCAAGCAGTTGAGCTATCAACCTCTGGACGCATCGAAGATCGAGGGCTTCGCCGCGCTCGCCGATCGGCTGGGCGATATCTCGGGCGGCATGTCGATCTTCCTGTCGACCGCACCCTTTCTGTTCACGCCGACCATCCAGGGGCTCAAGTCCGCTGGCCTCGCGGGCGAGATGGTGCGCATCGGGCTGGAAAAGCCGCTGGGCAACGACCTCGCCTCTTCGTGCGCAATCAACGATGCCGTGGCGCATGCCTTCCCCGAGGACCGCACCTTCCGCATCGACCATTATCTCGGCAAGGAGACCGTGCAGAACCTGATGGCTTTGCGCTTTGCCAACATGATGTTCGAGCCCTTGTGGAACGCCAACGGCATCGAGCATATCCAGATCACCGTGTCCGAGACCGTCGGCCTTGAAGGCCGTCACGGCTTCTACGACGATACCGGCGCGCTGCGCGACATGGTGCAGAACCATATCCTGCAACTCGTCGCGCTGACCGCAATGGAGCCCCCGGCCGAGTTCGACGCGACCTCGATCCGCGACGAGAAGGTCAAGGTACTGCGCTCGTTGCGTCCCGTGGCACCCAATGAGGTGGTGCGCGGCCAGTACGGCGCGGGCGCGGTCGGCGGAAAATCGGTGAACAGCTATGCCGACGATCTGGGCAAGCCGTCGGATACCGAGACCTTTGTCGCGATCAAGGCGCATGTCGACAACTGGCGCTGGCAGGGCGTGCCCTTCTATCTGCGCACGGGCAAGCGCCTCGCCGAACGGCGCAGCGAGATCGTCATCCAGTTCAAGCAGGTGCCGCACAATATCTTCGCGCAGCGCGGCGGCAGGCTTTCGGCCAACCGGTTGGTCATCCGTCTGCAGCCCGAGGAATATGTCCGTCTGCTGGTCATGGCCAAGGAACCGGGGCTCGACCGCGGCGGGCTGATCCTGCGCGAAGTGCCGCTCGACCTGTCGCTGACCGCCGCCTTCTCCAAGGCGCAGCGCCGCATCGCCTATGAACGGCTGCTGCTCGATCTGGTCGATGGCGAGCCGACCTTGTTCGTCCGCCGCGACGAGGTCGAAGCGCAGTGGCGCTGGATCGATGCGATCCGCAAGACCTGGGCCGACCATGCCATCGAACCCAAATCCTATGGATCGGGCAGCTGGGGGCCGAGCGCCGCAATCGCGCTGACCGAACGCGACGGGGTAAGCTGGAATGACTGAGGCTCCCGTTACCGCCGCTGGCGCAAGTTACGCGCCCGATGCGTCGATCGAGGCGATCACCGATTTCGTCGCGGGCATGCTCGCAGGCGGCCAGCCGCGCGCGATTGCGGTGCCGGGCGGCAGCACGCCGGGGCCGATCCTCGCCGCGCTTGCGCAACGTGCGGACATTGGCTGGCGCGATGTCGCGGTCTGGCTGACCGATGACCGCTGTGTGACGACCGATCATCCTGCCAGCAATTTCGGCCTGCTCGAACGCTCGCTCGCCGCCACCGGCGCGGCGCTCATCCCGCTGGAAGAAGGCACGACGCCGCCGTCTTTCGATCTGGTCTGGCTGGGCATGGGCGCGGACGGGCATATCGCCTCGCTCTTCCCCAATACCGATCCGCATGCCGATGGCGCGCTGGAGGTGGTGCGGCTGACGCCCGATCCGCTGCCGCCCGAAGCACCGTTCGATCGGCTGTCGCTGACCCTGTCGGCGCTGGTCCGGGCACGCCATATCATGTTGGTGCTCAAGGGTACGGAAAAGCGCAAGATACTCGACGACGCCCTTGGGGGGGCCAATGACCTGCCGATCGCGCGGCTGCTGAGCGCCGCGCAGGCACCGGTCACCATCTTCTGGAGCGAAACATGACCAGCCTTCACCCCGAGCTCGAACGGATCACGCAGCGGATCATCGAACGCTCGCGCCCCGGCCGTCAGGCCTATCTCGATTTCATCGCGCGCGAACGCGACAAGGGCGTCCACCGCCCCACCCTCTCGTGCGGCAACCTGGCGCATGGCTTTGCCGCATCGGGCGAGGACAAGCCCGTCATCCGTTCGGGCAAGGCGATGAACATCGGCATCGTCACCGCCTATAACGACATGCTCTCGGCGCATCAGCCCTACGAGAGCTTCCCGGCGCTTTTGCGAGACGAGGCGCGCCGTCAGGGCGC
>CAXRCQ010000374.1:0-2647 GCA_964228845.1 Blastomonas sp. | reverse complement strand
GGCGGCACCATCGCCCACGGCTTCCTGACCCTTTCGATGATTCCCTATCTCAGCGCCGAAGCTGACCTGCCCAAGCCCGACGGGATCAAGATGGCCGTCAACTACGGCGGCAACAAGACGCGCTTCATCGCGCCCGTGCGTTCGGGCAAGCGTATCCGCGGCCACTGGAAGCTGCTCGAAATGAGCGAGAAGCGCCCCGGCCAGTGGCAGCAGACCATGGAAATCACCATCGAGATCGAGGGCGAGGACAAGCCGGCCCTGATCTGCGAATGGATGACCATGTATTTCGTCTGAGAATAGAATTGCGCTCCGGTCCGCGACCCGGAGCGCCTCCTCCCCGGGGGAAACCGCACCCGTTTCCCTGACCAATATTATCTAAGGAATGACCATGCGTGACGCAGTCATCGTATCCACCGCCCGCACCGCTATCGGCCGGGCCTACAAGGGCGGCTTCAACGACACCAAGGGCGCGACCCTCGGTTCCTATTCGCTGAAGCCCGCGATCGAGCGTGCCGGCATCGATGCCGGTGAAGTCGACGACGTGCTGTGGGGCGCCGCGCTCCAGCAGGGCGCGCAGGCCGGCAACCTCGGCCGCCAGGTCGCGCTGCGTGCCGGTTGCCCGATCGGCGTGTCGGGCATGACCATCGACCGCCAGTGCTCCTCGGGCCTGATGACCATCGCCACCGCGGCCAAGCAGATCATCACCGATCGCATGGATATCGTGGCTGCCGGCGGCCAGGAAGCGATCAGCCTCGTCCAGACCAAGGAAATGCGGGTCATGCCCGATCCCGAACTGATGGCGATGCACGGCGCGATCTACATGCCCATGCTGCAGACCGCCGAAACGGTCGCCCAGCGTTACGGCATCAGCCGCGAAGCGCAGGACGAATACGCGCTCCAGTCGCAGCAGCGCACCGCTGCCGCACAGGAAGCCGGCAAGTTCGACGACGAAATCGTCCCTGTCACCACCACCATGAAGGTGCAGAACAAGGAAACCGGCGAGATTTCCGACCAGGAGGTCACCATCGCCAAGGACGAGGGCAACCGCCCCTCGACCACGCTCGAAGGCCTGCAGTCGCTGCAGCCGGTGATGGGTCCGGGTACCTCGATCACCGCGGGTAACGCCTCGCAGCTGTCGGACGGTTCCTCGGCCAGCGTGCTGATGGAAGCCAAGGTCGCCGAACAGCGCGGCCTCCAGCCGCTCGGCCGCTATGTCGGCATGGCGGTTGCCGGTACCGAGCCCGATGAAATGGGCATCGGCCCGGTCTTCGCGATCCCGAAGCTGCTCAAGCGCTTCGACCTCAAGGTCGACGACATCGGCCTGTGGGAACTGAACGAGGCGTTCGCCGTGCAGGTGCTGTATTGCCGCGACAAGCTGGGCATCGACAACGACAAGCTCAACGTGAACGGCGGCTCGATCTCGATCGGCCACCCCTATGGCATGACCGGCGCGCGCTGCGTCGGCCACACGCTGATCGAAGGCAAGCGCCGCGGTGCCAAGTACGGCGTCGTCACCATGTGCGTGGGCGGCGGCATGGGTGCAGCCGGCCTGTTCGAGATCTTCTGATCCAACACCGGCTTGTTTAAGCCCCTGTAAAAGCGCATCCTCCGGCCAAAGCGGTCGGAGGATGCTTTTTTATGGGCATTATGGAAATCATCGGCGTTGCCGGAAGTGTCAGCCTGCTGGCGGGCTGGCGACTGTACCTGAGCATTTTCGCCACCGGTCTCGCCATGCGGCTGGGCGCGATCCCGCTGCCCGAACACCTCCAGAGCCTCGACATTCTGGCGAACCCCTGGATCATGGGCATCGCGGCCGTGGCAGCGCTGGCCGAATTCTTTGCCGACAAGGTCATGTGGCTCGATAGCGCGTGGGACGCGGTCCACACCTTCGTGCGGCCGATCGGCGGCGCGCTGCTGGCGCTCGCGATCATCGATCCGGCGGACCCGGCAACGCAGGTCGTCGTCTTCCTGCTCGGCGGCGGCGCGGCGCTCACCGCCCATGCGGGCAAGGCGGGCGCACGCGGCGTGGTCAATGCCAGCCCCGAACCGGTCAGCAATATCGCCGTCTCCAGCGCGGAGGACGTGGCGACCGCGGGCCTGCTCTACCTCGCCTACGAATATCCTTACGTGGCAGGCGGCATCGCGCTGGTGCTGCTGGGGCTGACGGTCTGGCTGATCCTGACGGCGCGGCGGATCATCCGCAGCTTCTTCAACGGCGGCGCCAAGGCCCCTCCGCCGCCTAGCGGCTGAGCAGGAAGACCGCGAATTCGGCGCGCAGATTGGATGCGCCCGCCACCGGCTTTTCTCCGGCGAAGAACCATTCCCGCTCGATCCGCGCGCCCTTCTCGCGCGCCAGTTCGCGAAAGTCCTTCACCGTCACGTGGTGGATGTTCTGCGTCTCGTACCAGCTGACGGGGATGCTGCGCGTGACCGGCATGCGCCCGCCGAACATCAGCGCGGCGCGGGTGCGCCAGTGAGCGAAGTTCGGGAAGGAGACGAAGGCCTGCTTGCCGACGCGTAGCAGCTGGTCGAGCATGAGGTCGGGTCGGCGCGCGGTCTGCAGCGTCTGGCTGAGCACGGCGTAGTCGAACCCCTTGTCCGGATAGTCGGCCAGCGCGCTGTCGGCATCGCCCTGCACCACCGAGAG
>CAXRCQ010000373.1:0-2396 GCA_964228845.1 Blastomonas sp. | reverse complement strand
ATTGGTGCGCACCAGGCAGAAGATCCAGTCGGCCCAATGGCCCTGCGTCGTCCAGGTCTTCTGGCCGTTGACGACATAATGGTCGCCGTCGCGCACTGCGCGCGTCTTGAGGCTGGCAAGGTCCGATCCCGCGCCAGGCTCCGAATAGCCCTGGCACCAGAAACGGGTCCCGTTCAGGATATGCGGCAGATGCTCGGCCTTCTGCTCTTCGGTGCCGAAGGTGTAGATGACCGGGCCGACCATGGTCAGGCCGAACGGACTGTAGGACGGCGCGCCTGCCTTGGTCGATTCGTCGGCGAAGATGCGCTTCTTGGCGAGCGACCATTCGCAGCCGCCATATTGCTTGGGCCAGCCGGGGGCACCCCAGCCGCGCTTGGCCTTCACACCCTGCCACCAGGCGGTCAGTTCCTTGCTGCTATTGGCAAAGCCGTCGGCAGCGAAGCGCTTTTCGGGCGGCAGCTCGGCATCGAGAAACGCGCGAACCTCGGCGCGGAAGCTTTCCAGGTCTTCGTCTTCGGTCATGATCCTCACCTTGTCCTGAACGGGATTATTGGCCGCTAATCTGCACCCCCACCACCCAAATGCAAGCCGCGATGCCAAGAAACTGACGCATTGGCGCGATAGCATGATAGGCTCGGCAAAGCGGCACCGGAGCTGACGCTACGGCGCACTAAGGTCAGGCGGAAGGACGCAGGAAATGGGCAATTCGGCACCCGGCGCGCAGCCGGTCGACAGCAGCGATCCCTATGCCCGGCTCGAACAGACCTTCCCGGTGCTGAGCGAGGACATGGCGGGCCGAATCGCGCGGTTCGGCTTGCATGAGGCGCTGGCAGACGGCGACTATGTCTTCCATCGCGGCGAGCGCGCGGTCGATTTCTTCCTGGTCTGCACCGGCGAGATCGAGATCATCGACCATGGCGATCATGGCGAGGAAGGCGTCGTCCACCGCCATTGCGCACGCCAGTTCACCGGCGAGCTGGACCTGTTCAACGATCGCAAGATCCTGGTCAGCGGGCGCGCGGTGGGCGCAACCGAGGTGATCCGCGTGCCCCGTGCCGATTTCCGCAGGCTGATCGTCGCCGAACCCGATATCGGCGAGATCATCATGCGCGCCTTCATCCTGCGCCGGGTCGCGCTGATGCAGCACCAGCAGGGCGCGGTAACGCTGGTCGGCCCGGCGCGCAGCGCAGACACGGTGCGGATCAACGCCTTCCTCACCCGCAACGGCTATCCGCACCGCACGATCGATTCCTCGGCCGATCCCGATGCGGCGGCGTTTCTCGAAGGCTTTGGCCTGAGCGCTACCGACCTGCCGGTAGTGATTTCCGAAGAGCAGATCCTGCGCAACCCGAGCACGCATGACCTCGCCGATGCGCTCGGCGTGGCGGTCGCGATCGACCAGCAGCGGCTGCACGACCTGATCGTGGTCGGGGCAGGGCCGGCGGGGCTGGCAGCGGCGGTCTATGCCGCGTCCGAAGGGCTCGACACGCTGATCGTCGAATCGACCGCGCCCGGCGGTCAGGCGGGGACGAGCAGCAAGATCGAGAATTATCTGGGTTTCCCCACCGGCATTTCGGGCCAGGCGCTGGCGGGGCGCGCGCAGGTCCAGGCGCAGAAATTCGGCGCGCGGCTCGCGGTCTCGCGCGCGGCGACCGGACTCGATTGCAGCGGCGGCCATTTCCGGCTTCAGCTCGAGGACGGCACGGTGGCAGAGGCGCGCGCGGTGGTCGCGGCGACCGGGGCTCGTTATCGCAAGCTCGATCTGCCCGATTACGCGCGGTTCGAAGGCGCGGGCGTCTATTATGCCGCGACCGCGATGGAGGCGCAGCTCTGCGCCAATCGTGCAGTGGTCGTGGTGGGCGGCGGCAATTCGGCGGGTCAGGCCGCCGTCTACATGTCGCGCTTTGCCGCGCATGTGCACATCCTGGTGCGCAGCGAGGGGCTGGCGGCGACCATGTCGAGCTATCTGATCGACCGGATCATGGCCTCGGACGCGATCACGCTGCACCCCTATAGCGAGGTGACCGCGCTGTCGGGCGACACGCATCTGGAAGGGCTCACCTGGCGCGACCGGCGCAGCGGCGAGGAGACGCGGATCGAGGCGGGCGCGCTGTTTGTGATGATCGGCGCGCAACCCTGTTCGGACTGGCTGCAGGGCTGCGCGAAGCTCGACGAGGCGGGGTTCATCCTGACCGGCGACGGCTGTTCGCCGTTCGAGACCAGCCGGCCCGGGCTGTTCGCAGTGGGCGATGTCCGTTCGGGCTCGGTCAAGCGCGTTGCCTCGGGCGTGGGCGAGGGATCGGTGGTGATCCAGGCGGTCCACCGTTTCATCGAACGCCAGAAGACCGACGCGATGGGCTGCGGGAAATAAATCCTCCCCTGCAAGGGGAGGGGGA
>CAXRCQ010000372.1:0-4385 GCA_964228845.1 Blastomonas sp. | reverse complement strand
AGATATCGACCACTGCGCCCAGATCGGGCGCACGAAACAGGACGACGGTGACATACCAGACGAAGAGCGCGATCGCGATAAAGCCCCAGCGCGCAGCCCCTTTCGCGTTGCGCGCCGCCTTGGAATAGCCCGTGGCCCCTTCAAGCGCCATGATGCAGCCAAGAACCAGGCCCCAGAGCACGAATGTCCATGCCGCTCCGTGCCACAGGCCGGATATCGTCATGGTGACAACGATCGACAGATAGCGCGCGATATGCTGCAGCCGGGCGTGGAGCGGCCGGAAGAGATAATCGCGCAACCAGAAGCTCAAGGTCATGTGCCAGCGCTGCCAGATTTCCGTCATGGATGTCGCGCGATAGGGTGATCGAAAATTTTCCGGAAGCGTCACGCCCAACATGCCCGCCAGGCCCAGAGCCATGTCCGAATAGGCGCTGAAATCGCAATAGATCTGGATGACGAAACCCAGCGTGGCGATGGACGCTTCGGCACCGCTTGTGCTTCCTGCTGCCGCGAAATGACGATCGACCACGGTTGCGACCGGATCGGCGATCATCACCTTTTTCAGCATGCCGACGGTAAAGAGCGCCAGATTGGGGGAGAACGCCTTCCAGTCGAAGCGGATCGCCGGAAGTTGCGGGACCAGATCGTTCGACCGGAGGATCGGTCCGGCAATCAGCTGCGGAAAGAAGGAGATGAACAGCGCGGTATCCCGCAGGCTCGATGGTCGGACATCCTTGCGGCGCACGACATCGATGAACAGTGCAATGATGGTGAAGGTAACGAACGAGATGCCGAGCGGAAGCGGCCAGTCCATGCGTGGGGTGTGCAGCCCCGTCACGCTTTCGGCCGTCTCGAGGATGAAGTCGGTATATTTGAACACCAGCAGCGGGACCAGGGCGGCGATCACAGTCGGCGCAAGCCAGCGGCGATTGCGGGCGACGAGATGCGATCCCGCCCATCCCAGCAGGATCAGACCAAGCAGCACCACCAGGAATGGCGGATACCACCAGGCATAGAAAAACAGGCTGGCGGCCAGGACATATTCCATGCGCATCGCGCGCGGCATCACCAGCAGTCCGGCAATGAACACGCTGAAGAAGATCAGGAAGCTGGGGAGCTGGAACAGCATGGACAACCGGATGACAAAAAGGTTTGGCGGGCGGGATCTGCCGGGTTCACGGAAAAATCAGGAAGGATCTGCCAGTCACCGGGACACGAGCGGGAGGAGCCGCGCTGCAATCAGGCCCGTGGCTTCGGCATTGAGGTGGATATCCTGCTCGCTCACCCAATAGCTCCTGGCGGGCTTGGCCATGAGGGCCGGGCGCAGATCGACAAAAGTCCAGCCATGTTTTGCCGCCTCGGCGCGCTGGATGTCGGTGATGAAGCCGAAGCGATAATCCTTCAGATCGTGCATTTCCGGCACTGCTGCCAGGATGACATGATAGCCTTTGGCACGGGCCAGCGCGGCGATGCGGTCAAACCCTGCATGCATCGCCTTTGCGCCGGGGCCTTTGGTCCATTCCCTGCGGACGGCTGCGACCATGTCTTCGCGACCCGAGGCTCCGCTGGTCAGAGTGGCCGTGTAGGTGAAGAGGATGGCGCTCAGCGCGCTGTTGCGCAGGATCGGGTTTCGCGTCGGTGCAGGCTGCAATATCGGTGCGCGAAAGGAGGTCAGGAGCACGACCGTATCGACAGGAAGCTTCGCATTGGTCCTGGCCCAATGCGCTGCAATCTGCGACAGGTTCATGTTGCCGACGCCGTTGTTCACGACATCGACATCCGCCGGGAGCGCTGCCTGGAGTTGCCCGCGCAGCGAGTCCGCATCGGACAACCCCCAGCCCAGCGCAACCGAGTCGCCGATAATGGCTATGCGGCGTCTTGCATCGGCTTTGGGCTCGGGACCGCGCATGCCCAGGCTGTTGATCGATATGTCCACATTCTGCAGCTGTGCCGCCTCGTTCGGGACATGCTCGTGGCCGATGGCCGGATCATCGCTCGGGCGCTTGAGCAGCAAGGCATAGCGCCACATCTCGACGACATAGTTGCGCTGGTCCGAGGTCGAGACACGGACCAGCATCTCGCCTGCGGCAATGGCGAGCAAGATTCCCAGGAGCAGCAGTCCAAAATTGCCTGCGAACCTGCGCAGGGGGCGCGGCAAGCCAGTCTCCGAAGCCATCAGAAGATGGCATAGACCAGAGGTGCCCAGGCAGTGCCTTCGGACACGGCAAGCACCCCGACGAACAGGATCAGAAAGAACAGGAAGGGAATCAGGACTAGGCGCGAGCGCTTTGCGAACAAAAAGCCGAACAGATCCTTGAAAAATGCCATTTGCGAGCCTCCCGATTGACGCGGCCCGTACCATGCGGCCCGGTGGCCGACAAGCTTGCTGCGTCCAAATCAAGTTCATTCCCAATATCTTGTTGCATGTGTTAGGGGCCCGACATGACCCGCAACGACATCATCCTCGCCGATGGGCGCGCGCCCGGTTCTCCCCGCGCGTTCGGCCTCACCATGGCCGCCATAGGCTCGATTTTCCTGGTGTTGCCCCTGTTTTCCGGTCGCCAGCCGAACATGGCACTCGCTGCGCTGACAATCACCGTGGGCCTGGTGAGCTGGCTGCGCCCAAAGCTGCTGGCCCCGGCGAACCGGCTATGGCTTGCATTCGGACAGAGGCTGCACAAGGTGACCAGCCTTGTCGTTCTGGCCGCCCTGTTCTTTCTGGTCCTGACCCCGATTGCCCTGGCATTGCGGGCATTTGGCAGCGACCGCCTGGGCCTGAAGCGCGCTCCGGCATCGGGGTCGTACTGGACCCAGCGCAGTTCCGAGAACCGCAAGGCCGATTTCGACCGGCCCTTCTGAGTCTGGCCGGAGAGCCCGCATGTCAACGATACTCGGAATTTCAGCGCTGTATCACGATAGCGCCGCTGCGCTCGTAACCGACGGCCGCATCATCGCCGCGGCGCAGGAAGAGCGGTTCACACGCGTCAAACAGGATGCCGGTTTCCCCGCGCGCGCGATCGAATATGTCATGGCCGAAGGCGGCGTGAAGGGATCGCAGATCGATCATGTCGTGTTCTACGAGAAGCCCTTCCTGAAATTCGAGCGGCTTCTCGACACCTATTTCACCTTCGCGCCGTCGGGATTCCAGTCGTTTCGCGAGGCGATGCCGATCTGGGGCCGCGAAAAGCTGTTTCAGCGCAGATTGCTGGGCAAGGCGTTGAGCAGGATCGACCCCGATCTCGGCGACACCGGAAAGCTGCGCTTCAGTGATCATCACCTCAGCCATGCGGCATCGGCCTTCTACCCCTCCCCTTTTTCATCTGCTGCCGTGCTGACGATGGACGGCGTCGGCGAATGGGCCACGACATCGGCCGGGATAGGAAACGGTTCCGATCTGCAGCTCGATCGTGAGCTGCGCTTTCCGCATTCGCTGGGGCTGCTCTACGCCGCCTTTACCTATCATGCCGGGTTCAAGGTGAATTCGGGCGAGTACAAGCTGATGGGACTCGCCCCCTATGGCGAGCCGCGCTTTGCCCAGCTTATCCTCGATAACCTGATCGACCTGCGCGAGGACGGCTCGTTCAATCTCGATCAGGGCTATTTCAATTACTGCACCGGCCTTACCATGACGAATGCCCGTTTCGACGCGCTGTTCGGCCGCGAGCGGCGCGAGCCTGAATCGGCGTTCGAACAATTCCATGCCGATATGGCGGCTTCGATCCAGCAGGTTACCGAGCTCGTCGTCCTGCGCATGGCGCGCGATCTGGCGCGCCGGACCAGAGAGACCAATTTGTGCCTGGCGGGTGGCGTCGCGCTGAACTGCGTTGCCAATGGCAAGCTGCTCGCTGACGGGGCGTTCGAGAATATATGGATCCAGCCTGCTGCGGGCGATGCCGGGGGCGCGCTGGGTGCGGCGCTGGCCTATTGGCATCTTGCGCTTGGCGGCCCGCGTGGCGATGCAAAGGCACGGGCCATGCGGGATGCCTATCTGGGGCCGGGCTATGCGGACATCGAGATACAGGCTGCGCTCGACGCTGCAGGCGCGCGCTATGAACGCGTTGCCGACGACGATCTTGCCGACCGCACGGCGCAAGCGCTCGAGGCAGGCAAGGCGGTGGGCTGGTTTCAGGGACGCGCTGAATTTGGTCCTCGCGCGCTAGGCAATCGGTCGATCCTGGCCGATCCGCGCGATCCGGACATGCAGCGGCGGCTCAACCTGAAGATCAAGTTCCGGGAGAGCTTCCGCCCGTTCGCGCCCGCCGTGCTTGCCGAAGATGCTGCCGAGTGGTTCGATCTCGCGGAGGAATCACCCTATATGCTCGTCACGGCGCCGGTCGCCGAGGCGCACCGAACGGCCCCACCGGGATACAGGGCCGACCTGGCCA
>CAXRCQ010000371.1:0-2477 GCA_964228845.1 Blastomonas sp. | reverse complement strand
GGCAAAGGCATCGGCGCGGTGGCTGATGGCGTGTTTGTGCTCCGGATCGAGTTCGGCAAAGCTCTGGTCGAAACCCTGGGCGACGAAGACCGGATCATAGCCGAATCCCAACGTGCCGCGCGGTGGCCAGGTCAGCGATCCGGCAACGCGGCCCTCGAAAACCTCCGCATGTCCATCGGGCCAGGCGAGCGCGAGCGTGCAGATGAAATAGGCGCTGCGATCGACATCGGAGCCGATCTC
Source organism: Blastomonas sp. (assembly GCA_964228845.1). Classification (GTDB taxonomy): domain Bacteria; phylum Pseudomonadota; class Alphaproteobacteria; order Sphingomonadales; family Sphingomonadaceae; genus Blastomonas. Next base: position 2,237 of record CAXRCQ010000371.1, on the reverse strand, counting down.
GCACAAGCGGCCCTCGACCTTGCCCATCGCCATGTACCAGTCGCGGCCCGGCGCGCCCTCGAACCATTGCCGCTCGGCCCAGTCGGCAGTGTAGACGCCCGGCGCGCCGCCCAGCGCCGCGACGCACAGCCCGCTGTCATCGGCCAGTGCGACGCAGTTCGCGCCCTTGGCCGAGGCATGCGCCTTGAGCAGCGCGTTCTCGGCAAAGGTCGTGCCGGTCTCTTCAGGCTCGGGCAGGCCGAGATCGCCCGCCGACACCGGCTCGATGCCGAACGGTTCGAGCAGCGCGCGAATCTCGCGCACCTTGCCCTGGTTGTGGCTGGCGATCACCAGCCTGCCGGGTTCCAGCCTGCGTGCGGTCATGACGTCAGCTGACCGCCTTGCCCTGCGCCTCGAAAATCTGCGCACAGCCCATGCGGGCGAGACGCAACAGCCGCAGCAGCGCTTCCTCGTCATAGGGCGCGCCCTCGGCTGTCGCCTGCGCCTCGGCAATGTTGCCGCCCTCGATCAGCACGAAATTGGCATCGGCATCGGCGTTTGAATCCTCGATATAGTCGAGATCGAGCACCGGCGTGCCCTGATGGATGCCGCAGCTGATCGCCGCAACCTTGGCGGTGATCGGGTCCTCCTTGACCAGCCCCTGCGCCATCAGCCCGTTGACCGCGAGGCGCAACGCCACCCAGGCGCCCGAGATCGACGCGGTGCGCGTGCCGCCATCGGCCTGGATGACGTCGCAATCGACGGTAATCTGGCGCTCGCCAAGCTTCTTCAAATCGACGACGGCGCGCAAGGAACGACCGATAAGCCGCTGGATTTCCTGCGTGCGGCCCGATTGCTTGCCCTTGGCCGCCTCGCGCTGGCCGCGCGTATGCGTGGCGCGCGGCAGCATTGAATATTCCGCGGTCACCCAGCCTTCGCCCTTGCCCTTGAGCCAGGGCGGCAGGCGCTCCTCGATGCTCGCGGTGACCAGCACGCGGGTATCGCCGAAACCGATCAGGCAGCTGCCCTCGGCATGCTTGGTGAAACCGGTCTCGATGCTGATGGGGCGCATTTCGTCGGGGGCGCGGCCGGATGGGCGCAGAGGTGATTCTCCAGAACTGTCATCGATCGTTCGATCCAGCGCCGATAGCCGCCCCATAGTCGAATGGAAAGCCGCAAGCCTCTTGCCAGCCGAAAGCAAAACTGGCAGGGGACGCGCCTTGCCAGCGACCATGGGCGATTAGCTCAGTTGGTAGAGCATCTCGTTTACACCGAGAGGGTCGGCAGTTCGAGCCTGTCATCGCCCACCATGGTCCCGCAATGCGTTGCCGGAATGCAACGCCATTTTACAAAATCGTTCAAACCAGGTTTTGTTCAGCTACTGGTCAGCCTGTGCGCGACATCACACGCGCATGCCGAGCCAGTATGTCCTCACCGTGATTCTGGGTGCAGCCCTGCCGCTGCTGCCGGTGACGTTCGTCAACGTCGATCGCAATGTCGCGACACAGGAGGAATGCGTCGGCAAGAAGCGCATCGCGACAGCACCGACCCGAGCAAAGCGGGAGGCCCCGCGCAAGCGCTGCCGCGTGATTGCGCCGATCCTGATGTAACGAGCCGCGCTCAGCTTTTGGCGGCGAGCGTTTCTTCCATCAGCGCCGATGCGCGGGTACCGTTCCAGTCCATCCCGCCGATCATCCGCCAGACTTCCTTGCCTTGCGCGTCGTACAGTACAGTCGTCGGCATAACGCCGGTCATGTAGCTGAAGCCCAGATTGTTTTCCTGATCGGTATAGGGCTGCAGGTTCCTGAAGCCTTTTTCGGCGAAGAACGGGGCGATCTTGTCCAGATTCTGCATGTCCTGCGACACGGTCAGAACGACCAGGCGGTCCTTCTCGCGCGCCGCCAGCGCATCCAATGTCGGCATCTCCACCACGCAGGGTCCGCACCAGGTCGCCCAGAGATTGACCAGCACCGGCTTGCCCTTGAACGCGGCGAGCGTGACCGTCTTGCCGTCGGGATCCTTGAAGCTGACATCGGGGGCCGCCTTGCCCCGCTGCGAGATATCGAGCGTGCCCGAAAGCGGCACATCGGGGCCTGACTTTTCTGCGGTTTTTTCCGTGGCAGCGGGTTGCTCCCCGGCGGGCGATTGCCTATCGCAGCCGCCGATTGTCAGCGCGGCCAGGGTCAGCACCGGCCAGAGGCTGCGGCGCGAAAGATGGACGATAGGCATGGGAAACAACTCCAACAGCATGTGGGGCG
>CAXRCQ010000370.1:0-2161 GCA_964228845.1 Blastomonas sp. | reverse complement strand
GCCCGGCTCGACCACGCGAAGCTGGCCGCCCATTAACACGAAATTGCAGGCCGAAAAGCAGGTCCAGCCTGCCGGAATGCGCGTCACCAGCCCCGGCGAGCTTCGGATCAGCCGGCCGGCCGCATTGCCCGCGCGGGCGTTGCCGCCGGGCGAGCGCAGCCAGATCTCGCTGATATCGGGAGTGTCCGCGAGCGCCTTTTTCAACCGGTCGGGCAGTGTCTGATCGACCGGGCCTTCGGCGAGCAGCACCTTGGCATCGCCCTTCTTGACCACCTTCAGGGCCATGATCCTGTTGCTCGACCAGTCGGGCGATTGCGGGCAGGTGGGATTGGCCGGGTCCATCGCGCCGGGCGACTGGCCACATAACAGGGTGGTCGCGGCCAGGCCCAGCAGGAGTTTCAGCGACAATCGCATGCCATCAGGCCTGCGCGATTTCATAACGTGCCGCGCCCGGCTTCTTGCACATGCGCTTGGACACTGTCGTTTCCTCGCCCTCGACGATGATCACGTCGTTGACGTTCATGCAGGTCGAGCCGTCGGCGAGCTGAGTCTTGCCGACCACGGTCGAGCTGCCCGAGACGTCCTTGCGCTTGTCGCTCGTCCAGGAAGAGGTGCTGCCCACCTCCTCGCCGCGCGTCGCCTCCAGCGTCGCATCGGCAGCCTGCTTCTGCTCTTCGGGCTCCAGCTTGCAGGCAATGGCATCGGTCAAGAGACCCGCCACCTCGGGCACCGGCAGAAAACTGGCAACACCTGCTCGCCGCGCCATGCCGCCGAGCATGCCGCCGATCACCGAGCGGCCCACCGCCTTGCCCGCGCTGTCATCGCACCCGGTCGCGGTCTTGCCGCTGCTGCTGGGGCGTGATCGCAACAGGCCGCCGAACTGCGCCTGGGCCGGAATCGGCAGCGCCATCGCGAGCGCCGCGACCAGCACTGCCCCCTGAGCCGTCTTGTTGATGAACCTGTTTTCCATCGTTCAGCCTCTCCACCCGGAACCGCCAACGAACGCGGCATGATCGTACCGTAGCTGTAAAATCCGGTCAAACCATGACCCGCATCACACCCCGCGCCATGTCGGCAGCTTAGGCCGCAAGGATCGTTCGGGATAGGATATTCCCGCCCGCCATTGCCGAAAGTTGCGCGCTTTTGCAGTTAATTAACCAAAATCCACCACAAGGCCCCATGCCCGCCCGCCTAGCCCCCTGGTTCCGATCGCTCTCTGTCAGCTCGCGCACTGCGCTCAGCCTTGCAATCGGTTTCTCTCTGGTCATCCTCGCCACTGCCCTGGTCGCGTTCTGGCAGGAACGTGCGCGCGCAATCGACGAATCGCTGGCGCGGCTCGACCAGCGCAACGACAAGGTGGTCAGCGAACTGGTTCAGCGCTTCGATCGGATCAAGAAGACCCAGGCGCGCACCATCGAGCTCTTCCTGGCAGAACGCGCGGCCTTGAGCTCCGCCGAAGCGCAACGGCTGTTCGATGCACTTTATCCGCTTCGCCCTGACGGAACCCGGCGCAGCACCGATGCGATGTTCGAAGGCGGGGCCACGCTGATCGGCATGACCGAGGGCATGGCCGGCTTCATTCCTGCCGGGACCGAGCGTGACCCCGAAGCGGTGCGCGATATCGTTGCGGCGACGCTTGCCGTGCGCCGCCTGGGCGATGGCAGCCGGTTCGAGCTGGAAAGTCTGTATTATTTCACCCCGCGCAACGACATCGTGATCTTTGCACCGAACCGGCCGGACCGGCTCGAATTCTATCGTCACACCGCGCCTGCCAGTTTCGCTTTTCAGGATCGCGAGTTTGCGACGATTTCCACCGCTGCCGCCAATCCGGCACGCGCGATGCGGTGCACCGGACTGCAATCGCTGATTTCGCTGAAATATCAGGAGGTCTGGACGACGGGCTGCCTGACCCCGGTGGATCGCGAGGCGCGGCATGGCGGCACCTTCGGTACCTCGATGCCGCTGGACGAGAGCGCTCCGGCGGGTCGCTTCGGCGAATCACAGGAAGAACAGGTCATCCGCGCCTCGCGCGAGGGCCGGGTGCTCTACCATCCGCGCTTCACGCATCAGAAAAGCCGCAAGACGGAAGAGTATCTGGACATCTCGCACAGCACCGAGCCCGATCTTGCGGCCTTGTGGAAGCTGGTGCAACGCCATGGCC
>CAXRCQ010000369.1:0-4194 GCA_964228845.1 Blastomonas sp. | reverse complement strand
CGGCATAGCGGCCGGAGAAGCCCTGGATCTTGTCGCTTTCGAACTGCGCCAGGCCATAGACGAACATGCGATCATTGAACTGCCAGCGCGGTTCGTAGGAGAAGAGGTATTGCTCACGGCTCGTGGTGCCGTTCTGGCGCTGGTAATCCACGCGCCCCTGCAGGCGGTGGCTCCAGTCGATCCCCTCGCGCTTCAGCTTGAGCGAGGCAGCGACCCCGACGCTGTCGGTGTTGCCGGAAGACTGGAAGCCGCCAAGCTCGCCCTCGCCCTTCCACAGCTCGAACATCCCTGCGTTCTCGATCTTTGCGAGACGCGCTTCCTCGGCCGCCGCATCGCGCTCGGCCTTGGCCGTCTTCCAGCCGCTCTCGAGCGCGTCGATTTCTGCGGCATCGTCAGGGAAGGAACTGCGCGCGACCGAGATCACTGCGTCGATCTTTGCAGCATCGCCGGTCGCGATGGCATTTTCGATCATTGTGCGAGCAGCTGCCGGCAGCTCGGCATAGGCCGCACTCGGCACCAAGGCGAGCGCCAACACTGGCAAGAGGAGGCGGAGCATCTTCATGGCGAGCCGCCTAGCCTGTCAGGCGCGCAGTCGCCAGCCCGTCTTGAAGATGTAGGCGATGATCGCGACGCAAACGGCAAGGAAGCCGAGCGTGATGGCAAAGCTGATCCTGATGTCCACGTCGCTCGACCCGTAGAAGGTCCAGCGCAGACCGCTGACGAGATAGACGATCGGGTTTGCCAGTGCGATCGTATCCCACGGCTTGGGCAGCATATCGATCGAATAGAACGTGCCGCCAAGGAAGGTGAGCGGGGTCAGGAACAGCATCGGGATGATGCCCAGCTTCTCGAAATTGTCGGCCCAGATGCCGAGGATGAAGCCGAACAGGCTGAAGGCCGCGGCCACCAGCATGATGTAGACAACCGCCAGCAGCGGATGGGCAATCGAGTAGTCCACGAACAGACGCGCCGTCACGAGAATGATTGCGGCAAGGATGAGGCTCTTGGTTGCCGCGGCCCCGACGAAGCCGATCAGCGTCTCTGCCACCCCGACCGGAGCACTCAGCAGCTCGTAAATCGTGCCCGTGAAGCGCGGCATGTAGATGCCGAAACTGGAATTGCTGGTCGTCTCGCCCAGCAGCGTCAGCATGAGCAGGCCCGGGATGATGAAGGCGCCGTAATCGACTCCGCCAAGGTCGGGCATCCGGCCTCCGATGGCGGCACCGAAAACGATGAAATAGAGCGAGGTCGTCAGCACCGGTGCCAGCACCGACTGGAAGGCGGTACGCAGGAAACGCACCAGCTCGCGCTTGTAGATCGACCAGGTCGAACGCCATCCGATCATGCCGCGACCTCCCCTTCGCCCAGCAGGGAAACGAAGATGTCTTCCAGGCTGCTCTCGCGCGTCTCTATGCCGGTGAAATCGATACCCTCGGCCACCAGTGCCTTGGTCAGCTCGGCTACTTCCGCCTTGCCCTTCCCCGTACCGTCACCCCCGCGATAGCACAGCGATGTGCCGCCTTCTTCGAGTTCGACTGGGAAGCGGGAAAGCGCCTGAGGCAGCGCGGCGAGCGGAGCGGCCAGCGCGATATGCGCTTCGGTCCGGCCAAGCCGCGCCATCATGGCTTCCTTTTCATCGACCATCAGCAGCTTGCCGCGATTGATGATGCCGACCCGGTCGGCCATCAGCTCGGCTTCCTCGATGTAATGCGTGGTAAGGATGATGGTGACGCCGCGCGCGCGCATCTGGTCGATGATGGCCCACATGCCCTTGCGCAATTCGACATCGACGCCGGCGGTCTGCTCGTCGAGGAACAGGAGGTCCGGCTCGTGCGCCAGCGCCTTGGCGATCAGCACACGCCGCTTCATCCCGCCGGACAGCGCCATGATCCGCTCGTCCCGCTTGTCCCACAGGCTCAGGCTGCGCAGGATTTCCTCGATCCGCGCCGGATCGGGCGCAAGACCGAAGAGGCCGCGCGAATAGCTGACCGCGCGGATCACCGGCTCGAACATGTCGGTGCTGAGTTCCTGCGGCACCAGGCCGATGCGTGCCCGCGCCTTGCGCCAGTCGGTCGCCAGATCGTGCCCGAAAGCAACCATCCGGCCAGAGCTTGGCCGTACCAGCCCGCAAACCGCGCCGATCAGGGTCGTCTTGCCGGCGCCATTCGGGCCGAGCAGAGCGAAAATCTCGCCCGGCCTGATCGAAAGGCTGACATCGTCGAGCGCCTTGAGCCCGCCGGGATAAACCTTGGTCAGGCGTTCGAGTTCGAGGATCGGCGGGTTTTCCAGCTTACTTGCCCAGTTCTGCCAGATCGGCCGGATCGATGTGCTTCACATAGGCGAGCAGCGCCGCCATCGCGGCCGGGTCCATCATCAGTTCCTGCATGGCGATTTCGCCCAGTCGACCGCCCGCGGCCTGCATGCCCTGCTGGTCGCGCGCTTGCATGACCACCTTCGCTTCCGCAAGGCAGTCCTTCGCCATGAGGCGCGTGAACAGATCGGCCATAAGCCGGTCCACGCGTTCCTTTTCAGCCTGGTCCACCGATACCAGCCCCTGCATCATCGGCGACGATGCCATGCTGGCCGCCATCCACCGCGCCACCAGCACGCGGTCGTTGCCTGTCGTATTGCCGACAAGGCATTGGCCAAGCCTTGCCGAAGCCGGGTTCGGCGATGCGACCATGGTCTGGGCGGATGCGGGACTGGCCACGGCCAGCGATGCACAGGCAAGGCTGCCGACGGCAGCGAGATATGCGGTAAATTTCATTGCGCCCCTCTTGAAACGACGGCTGCGATTCGCCGCCGGAGAGGTTACAATACCGCCTCGGCAAGGCGCGCCAACTGCTATCAGCCTCGCTGCGGCCTTTCGGGCAGCAGAAGCGAGGAATCGCCATAGGAATAGAAGCGGTATTCGTTGGCGATCGCATGGGCATAGGCGGCCATCATGCGCTCGCGCCCCATCAGCGCGCTTACCAGCATCATCAGTGTGGATTTCGGCAGGTGGAAATTGGTCATCAGGCCATCGACCACGCGGAATGTGTAGCCGGGCGTGATGAAGATATCCGTGTCGCCGGCAAAGGGGCGGATCACACCGTCCTCGCCAGTCGCGCTTTCGAGCAGGCGCAGGCTGGTCGTGCCGACGGCGATGATTCTGCCGCCTGCCTCGCGCGCCTCATTGAGGCGTTCCGCGACCTCGGGTTCGATCCGGCCCCATTCGGAATGCATGGCATGGTCGTCGGTGTCGTCCGCCTTGACCGGCAGGAAAGTGCCGGCACCCACGTGAAGGGTCAGCATCTCGCGCCCGACACCGGCTTCATCCAGCGCGGCGACGAGACGCGGCGTGAAGTGAAGCGATGCAGTGGGCGCGGCCACTGCGCCGTCCTCTGCGGCGAACATCGTCTGGTAATCCTCGCGGTCCTGCGCGTCGGTTTCGCGCTTGCCCGCGATATAGGGCGGCAGCGGCATGCGCCCTGCCCGCTCCAGCAGGACTTCGACCGGTTCTTCCCAGGCAAAGGCGAGGACGAAACTGCCGTCTGGCAGGCGCTCTTCCGCGACCGCCTCGACACCGCCGCCGAATTCGACGCGGTCGCCCGGCTTCAGGCGCTTGGCATTGCGGATGAAGGCCTGCCAGCGGCGCAGGTCTACGCGCTTGTGAAGCGTCGCGCCGATGCGCGCCTCACCGCGTCGCCCCTCCAGCTGAGCGGGAATGACGCGCGTGTCGTTGAACACCAGCACGTCACCGCGGCGCAGCAACTTGGGCAGGTCGCGCACCCCGCAATCGCGAAAAGGTGCCGTGTCGCCTTCGACCAGCAGCATGCGCGCGGCATCGCGCGGACGTACCGGGCGCAGCGCGATACGTTCGTTGGGTAGTTCGAAATCGAAGAGGTCAACTTTCATCGCCCGCGCCTCTAGACGCAGGGCGATGACAGTTAAAGCGCTTAGCTGATCGGCGAGTTCAGATCGTCGGCGGTCACTTCCGCCTCGGTCATGATGCGCGGCGCGGCAGGGGCAGGCTTGTTATCGGCCGCGATCGACGCCTGCATGATGCGGGTCGGGTTCTGCGGCGGTTCGCCACGGTTGATCCGGTCCACGGCGTCCATGTTGGAAATCACGCGGCCGAAATTCGTGTAGCGCTTGTCGAGGCTGAAACGCGGGTAGAACACGATGAAGAACTGGCTATTCGCGCTGTCTTCG
>CAXRCQ010000368.1:0-6628 GCA_964228845.1 Blastomonas sp. | reverse complement strand
TATCGCTGGAAGAAGCGGGTTGGGCTGTTTGAAGAGGAAATCGGCAAGCTCCAGGCCGCGGCGCAGGAACCGCGCGGCTGGCATCCTCCCTTGCTGGCCGCCCCCCTTTCGTCGCTGGACTAGCGTCGCCGGGGACGTTGGTCCTCGCCTTGCCGCATGTCCGATATCGGTTTGCCGCAGCTTTGGAGTCGTCCGCGGAACCCATGTGACGCTCAGACAGTCTTCCGGGGAACAGGGACGACTTCCATATCCTCAAGGAGCCAACCCATGCCTTTTCACGCCAAATCGTTGGGCATTCGCCTGACCCTGGCCACCCTCGCGCTTTCGGCTTCGACCGCGCTGGTGGCGCAGCAGAACACGCCGCTGCGCGCCGATGTCGCAAGCGAAGCCGAGGCCCTGCCCGATCCCGCGACGATGACCAAGGGACCCGAAATCAAGGGCGTGATGACCGCGCGCCAGGGGGACCGCATCCAGGTGCAGACTGCCGATGGCGCGCGCACGGTCCTTTTCATCAACGACCAGACCCAGGTTCGCGCCACTGGCGGCCTGTTCGGTGCCAGCCGCACGACGCTCGATACCGCAGCGCTGCTCAATGGTCTGCCGCTGACGATCAAGACGCTCCAGTCGGGCGAGACCCTTGTTGCCAATCAGATCACCTTCAAGAACTCTGACTTCAAGACCGCCTCGATGATCCGCACCGGCACCGCACAGCAATTTGCCGAACAGTCCGCAGCCACCGAGGCGCTACGCGGACGCATGGGCGATATCGACCAGTATAACGTCAAGGCGACGACCAATGTCTATTTCGACACTGCCCAGGCGAAGCTGAGCGACCAGGCCAAGGCAGAGCTGTGCGCCGCCGCTGGTTCCGCCGAACAGATGGACAATGCGCTGCTGCTGGTCGTCGGATATACCGATTCCGATGGCGACGAGGACTTCAACCAGACACTGAGCGAAAAGCGCGCTGCAAGCGTCATCAATTATCTGCAGCAGACCTGCAAATGGAAGCCCTATCGGATGCTTACTCCGGCGGGCATGGCAGAGGCCGATCCGGTTGCCGACAACATGACCGAAGAGGGCAAGGCGCAGAACCGCCGCGTCGCGGTCAATGTGCTGGTCAGCAAGGCCGTGGACGGGCTGTACGCGGAAAATACCATCCGCTGAGACGCGGCTTCGGCACATGTCTGCCGGAAAAGGAGCCCTCCCCGTGCGGGAGGGCTTTTTTCATGCCTGCTCCGCGACCTTGGCGTACATAGAGTTGATCGGGCGAGCCATCACGCGGCGCACCATCGGCTCGAAGAACTCGAGCGGCTCGCTCTGATAATCCGGGTCGAAGGCGGCCTGATCGTATTTCTCACAGAATTCGGCGCAGGCATCGAACCAGGGCGAGCTGCGGAAATTCTCGCGCACATCGCGATCGCCGCCGATGAAGTGGAAATAATAATAACCCTGGAATGCGCCGTGATTGGCGCAGATCCAGTGGACTTCCTCAGAGACGAACGGCTTGATGATCGCAGCGGCGACGTCGGGATGGTTGAAGCTGCCCAGCGTGTCGCCGATATCGTGGAGCAGCGCCATCACGACATAGGCCTCGTCGCGTCCGTCGCTATGTGCGCGGGTCGCGGTCTGCAGGCTGTGCTGCAGCCGATCGATCGGGAATCCACCGAAATCGCCGTCGAGCAGGCGCAGATGCGCCAGCACCCGGTCGGCGAGACCACCGGCAAATTCGCGATACTGGCCGGCAATGATCGCCCAGTCTTCCTGCGTGCCATTGGTCATCGCGGTGAACGTGGCCCGCGCCTCAGGTGCCAGCGTGTCTGTCATGACGCATTCTCTCCTGCATGTTTCGTCGCAGGATAACGTGGAGAGCCCCGCTATGCAAAAAGTTGTGGGGCGCGGGATAGAATCCCGCTAGACCCCGTATCATCATGGCGATGCTGCCCATCAAGCCGACACCGTTCTTTGCCAACAAGAACCGGGCCTTCTGGAACCTGCAGACCCTGGGCTGGGCGGGAGCCCTGGCGCTGCGCGGTATTTCGGGGCTCGCCAACGGCCAGCCGATCTCGTTTCTGGTACCCATCATCATTGCCACGATCACCGGCTATTCGGTCTCGCTGGTGATGAGCGTGATCTATCAGACGCTGATCGACCGCAAGCCGCTGGTCACCTGGGGGATCACGCTGGTGGTGCTGCTCACGGGTTCGGCGCTCTGGGCCTTTGTCGATGCCTGGGTGGCCACGCTCTACCGGCCGGGGAGCGACAGCAATTTCACCGCGATCCTGCTCGGTGCCTTCTATCTCGATCTCACGCTGCTCGGGGCCTGGTCGGCACTCTATTACGCGATCAATTTCTTCCTGCGCATCGAGGAGCAGCAGGACCAGATGCTGCGGCTGGAGAACCAGGCAACCAGCGCGCAGCTCGCGATGCTGCGCTATCAGCTCAACCCGCATTTCCTGTTCAACACCTTGAACAGCATCTCGACGCTGGTGCTGCTGAAACAGACCGAGCCAGCGAATGCGATGCTGTCGCGGCTTTCCTCATTTCTGCGCTACACGCTTGCCAACGAGCCGACCGCGCGGGTCACGCTCGAGCAGGAGGTCGAGACGCTCAAGCTCTATCTCGATATCGAGAAGATGCGCTTCGAGGAGCGGCTGCGCGCCCATTTCGACATCGAGCCCAATGCGGCTACGGCACTTCTGCCATCACTGCTCTTGCAACCACTGGTCGAGAACGCCATTAAATACGCTGTGACGCCCAAGGAGGATGGTGCCGATATCAACATATCGGCGCAACTCATCGGACCTTTGCTGCGTATCACCGTAACCGACACAGGGCCCGGATTGAAGAAGCAGGGCGAGAAAGCCAATGCATCAACCGGGGTCGGGCTTGCGAATATCAGGGACAGGCTGTCCCAGGCATATGAAGACAATCACCGGTTTGAGACACGATCATCACCCGGGGGCGGCTATAGCGTGATTATCGAAATTCCGTTTGAGACACGCGAACAAAGGCAATTACAGGCATGACCATCCGCACCATCCTGGTAGACGACGAAAAACTCGCCATTCAGGGCATGCAGCTTCGGCTGGAAAAATTTGAAGATATCGAAATCATCGACACCTGCCTCAATGGACGCGAGGCCATCCGCAAGATCAAGACGCTGAAGCCGGATCTGGTCTTTCTGGACATCCAGATGCCGGGTTTCGACGGTTTTTCAGTCGTGCAAGGCATCATGGACATCGAGCCGCCGCTGGTCGTGTTCTGCACCGCCTATAGCGAGCACGCGATCAAGGCGTTCGAGGCGCAGGCCGTCGACTATCTGCTCAAGCCGGTCGAGGATGATCGCCTGGCCGATGCGATCGATCGCATCCGCGAGCGCATCCGTGACAAGAAGAGCCGCGAAGAAGCGGTCAAGCTGATGAACGTGCTGAGCGAGGTCGCGCCCGACGCGATGGAAAATCTCGATCTCGGCGACGAGGACGAGGCGGCAGCGTCGAACCGGTACGAGAAGCTCATCAACATCAAGGATCGCGGCCAGATCTTCCGCGTCGATGTCGATACGATCGAGCGGATCGATGCCGCCGGTGACTATATGTGCATCTATACCGGCGACAATTCGCTGATCCTGCGGGAGACGATGAAAGACCTGGAAAAGCGGCTCGACCCGCGCAATTTCCAGCGCGTTCACCGTTCGACCATCGTGAATCTGGGGCTCGTTCGTCAGGTCAAGCCGCACACCAATGGCGAATGCTTCCTCGTGCTCGAATCGGGCGCGCAGGTAAAGGTCTCACGCAGCTATCGCGACGTGGTGGCCCGGTTCGTCCACTGATCGGGTAGCGATTTTCATCACGCATCACCGTCACCCCCGCGCAGGCGGGGGTCCCGCTTTTCTCTGAAACCGTCGCCGATTAGCGGGATTCCCGGCTTCGCGAGAATGGCAGCGATGGCGCTAGCGCCGCGCCGCGAAAAACGCCTTGAGCAGCGCCGAAGCCTCTTCCTCGCCTACTCCCGCGTACACCTCCGGCTTGTGGAGCACCGTGGGCTGGTGGAACAGGCGCGGGCCATGCTCCACCGCGCCGCCCTTGGGGTCGCTCGCGGCATAATGCAGCCGTGCGATCCGGGCATGCGCGATGGCCCCTGCACACATCGCGCACGGCTCCAGGGTCACCCACAGCTCGCATCCCGTCAGCCGGTCGCTAGCCAGTGTCGCACAGGCTTCACGAATTGCCATGATCTCGGCATGCGCGGTGGGATCGTTGAGGCCGCGCGGCTGGTTATGGCCTCGCCCGACGATCTGGCCCTTGTGAACGACGATCGCCCCGACCGGCACCTCGCCCAGCGCTGCCGCCTGATGCGCAAGATCGAGCGCAAGGGCGGCATAATGGCGGGCGGTTTCCAGCGTCATGCCACCCGCCTTGCCGCAAAGCACCTTGCGTCGCCAGCGGATTCGCGGCAGATACGGGTTATCGGCGCGCAGGCGGTTGACTTGAAGGTCATCTGACGCTAACCGCCCCGTTCTTCTAGCAAACCTATTGCATCAGGATTCTTTATCATGTCGCGCATCTGCGAACTGACCGGCAAGGGCCGGATGGTGGGCCACAATGTGTCTCACGCCAACAACAAGACCAAGCGCGTGTTTCTGCCCAACCTGCAGAACGTCACGCTGATGAGCGAAAAGCTCGAGCGCAGCTTCAAGCTTCGCGTGTCGACCTCGGGCCTGCGCTCGGTCGAGCATGTCGGCGGCCTGGACAACTGGCTGCTCAAGACCAGCGAAGACAAGCTGTCGGCGCGCGCTGCCAAGATCAAGCGCGAACTGCACAAGGCTGCGGCCTGATGGCCTGCCAGCGCACCGTGCTTCACGCCGGTGCGCTGTGCCTTGCAGTGCTGGCCGTCCCCGCTCAGGCGGGAACGCGTACCACTGCCGAAGTCCTCTATTCCGAGAATCCGCAGGAACGTGCCTTTCAGGAGAGCGCGGGCTATAGCGATGCCGTCATCCTGCGCGACGGAACCATCTACCTGTCGGGGGTCGTTGTCGGCCCGACCGCCGACAAGGCCGCGTTCGAGCGCACCTATCGCCGGATCAGCGACATTCTCATGCGCGCTGGCGCCACCTGGGAAGATGTCGTCGATATCACCAGCTATCACACCGACATAGAACCGCAGGTTGCGGTCATGTCCGAAGTGCAGAAGCAGTTCATCACCCCGCCCTTTGCCGCCTGGACCGCCGTGCAGGTCAGCAGGCTCTATTCCCCCGGCGGGGTCACCGAAATCAAGATCGTGGCGAAGAAGGCGGTTCGCTGAACTCGAACTTGAGCAGCAGGCTGCGTTGCAGCGCCAGATAATTATCGTCGGAGATGATCCACAGGATCGTCTTGGCTCCTTCGCGATCGACCGCAATCCCCTCCATATTGTCCGTCGGAAACGGTGGCTTGAGCGTTGCGATGACCTGCGGGCGAACCACCGCCTTCGCCTGGATGGTGTCCGTGTCGATCAGGCCGATGACGGCGCTCACCCCTTCGGTGACACTGAAACGGCGATGCAGCGCGACCAGACGCCCATCGGGCAATTGCGCGATATCGGTAATGCGATAGCCCCGGGGCGGCTGATAGGCAAAGCCGCTGGCCCTTGCCTTCTGCTCTGCGGGATCATCCTCGAATATCAGCGCAGCCGTGACGCCGGGGCGCACGGCACGCGATTCTGAAAAGACCAGAAAGCGGCCATCGCGCAGCCTGACCATTGCCTCTGCCCCGCCATTGTCGGGCCAGTCGCGCATTGCCGCCGGGCTTCCCGTCGCCTCGGCGCGGGCAAAACCGGGGGCATAGCGTCGAATCCGGTGGCGCTGCTCGAAGCCGGCCCAATAGCGGCCCGAGACCGGATCGAAGGTCAGGCTTTCGGAATCCTGCTCCTTCTTGGTGCTGCGCTCGCCTTTGCGTACGGGCAACGGCGCGATGAAGCTGTCCACCGCCCTGCCTCTGGGCGTAATGGTGAACCCGGCGAGGATCGCGGCGTCACTCAGGGCTATCAACCGCCCCCCGCCCATGGCATGCAGCGCCGAGAATCCACCGAAATCGCTGTTGTCGCTGAACAATTCCCATCCGCCCACCAGGGTCAGTGGGCCGTTGTCCATGCGATGCGGCAGGTGCGGAAGATCGCGCGGCGTACGCACCGTGATCTGCTGGCTGTCATTGCCGGGAATGGGTGAATCGGCGACGAACGCACCGGTGCCGAGGAAGAACAGCAGCGACGTCAGCGCCAGCCCGCGCCTCAGCGCCGTTCGCATGCGCGGCTCGGCTTCATTCGGCCCCATCGCCCGCTCCTCGCGCTTATTCGGCAGCGAGCGGCCCCTCGTTGAACTGCAGCGCAGACAACCGCGCGTACAACCCATTGCGCGCCGAAAGCTGGTCGTGCGTGCCTTCCTCGACAATACCGCCGTCGCTCATGACGACGATCCGGTCGGCCGAGCGGATGGTCGCCAGCCGGTGCGCGATCACCAGCGTCGTGCGGCCCTGCATCAGGTGATCGAGCGCAGTTTGCACCAGCTTCTCGCTCTCGGCAGCGAGCGCCGAAGTCGCCTCGTCGAGCCGCAGGATCGGCGCGTTGCGCACGAGAGCGCGCGCGATCGAGATGC
>CAXRCQ010000367.1:0-9171 GCA_964228845.1 Blastomonas sp. | reverse complement strand
CACCCCTGCCCCGCCATCGGGCATGAAGACATGGATCGTGCCCGGAATGACCGCCAGGGTCCCGCACAGCACGAGGAAGCGAGACGGAGCCGACGCGGCGACGGGCTCCGTCCGGGGCAGCAGTGCGGCCATCAGTTGGGCCAATAGACGAGCTCGTCGCCTTTCCTGAACTTCACGCCCAGCGGTTTGTCGACCGCCACCGGCGCTTCGATCGTGTGCGGATAGAGCGGCTTGCGCGCGCCCTGCTGGTGCTTGGCAAGCAAAGCCTTGAGTTCGGCCACCTTGGCGGGATTGGCAGCGGCGAGATCGTGCTTCTCCGTCGGGTCGTCCTTCAGGTTGAACAGCCAGGTCTTGCGCGGGCGTTCGGTCACCTGCAGCTTCCAGTCGCCCTGGCGCACGACGCGATAATAGGCGCTCTGCCAGAAGATCGCATCGTCGGGCCGCTTGCCGACCGGATTGGCAGGATCGTCGCCCAGCAGATCGACGCCATCGATCTGCAACCCTGCGGGCAGCTTAGCGCCGCCTGCCCTGGCAAAGGTCGGCATCAGGTCGATATGCGCGACGGGCGTGTCGATGCGCGTCCCCGGCTTGACCCGTCCCGGCCAGCGCACGAACATCGGGACGCGGATGCCGCCCTCGAACAGGGTAAGCTTCCAACCACGATACGGCGCGTTGACCTGCGGCAGCCCGATATAGCCCGCGCCGCCATTGTCGCTCGAAAACACGATGATCGTGTTGTCGTCGAGCCCCTGGTCCTTGAGCGCCTGCATGATGCGGCCGACCGAGCGATCCAGCGCGCGGACCATTGCAGCATAGACGCGCAAGCGGTGCGGCTTGATGTCGCCCACCGCGTCATAGTCCGCCTTCGTCGCCTGGAGCGGGGTGTGGACGTTCCAGTGCGCCAGATAGAGGAAGAACGGACGGTTTCGGTTTGCCTCGATCACCTTGATCGCCTCGTCGGTCCAGTAATCGGCGAGATAGCCGCCGGGCTTGAACCACTTGCCGCCATTATAGCTGGTGGCGAACTGCATCCGCGCCCAGAGGAACTTGTCGATCGGGTCGAAATCCACCTTGGCATTGACGACATTGGGATCGTCCTCGGGCAGATGCATCGCGCTCGCCATCAGCAGGCTCTCGTCGAACCCTTGCGCATTGGCGCTGAATTCGGGCCCATCGCCCAGATGCCATTTGCCGATATGCACGCTGTGATAGCCTGCAGGCTTGAGGATCTCGGCGATCGTCTGCTCGCTGCCCGGCAGCCCCTGGCCGTCGAAATCGGGCGCGCCTTCGACCGCGGCATCGAGATAGGTCACCGGCGGCAGGCCCGAATCCATCTCATCGGACAGCGCCTTCACGATCCGGCCCATGCCGTCGGGCGTGGGCGTGAACTCGAACCCGGTGCGCGTGGGATAGCGCCCGGTCAGGATCATCGCGCGCGATGGCGCGCAGCTCGCGGTTCCGGCATAGGCCTGCGAATAGATCGCGCCTTCCGCTGCCAGCCGATCGATATTGGGCGTCGGGACCTTGCCGCCCGCGACGCCGCCGCCAAAGGTCGAGATGTCGTTGATGCCGAGATCGTCGGCGAGGATGAAAACGATATTGGGCGGGAGCTTGTCGGCGGGAAGCGCTGCGGTGGCGGGACCCCTTTGCCAGACGACCGGTTCGTTTTCGGCCACCTCGTGCTTGCCCATATGCGACGCGGCGAAGAGCAGGACGGTGCTCTTGTTGAACCAGGCCCAGGTCCCGGCGGCGATGACGACGACCAGCAGGCCGAGCAGGATGCGCCTGATCATGCCACCGCCTCTTCGGCGAACATCGCCTCGCAGCCGGTGCCAGCGAGCAGCGCATCGAGCCGGTCGCGCGCCTGCCCCGACAAGCCCGCGCGGGCCGACCGAAGCGTGACGAGACATTTCGCCTGATAGGGAAAGACCGGCTGCGTCCAGCGCTGGCCGTCGATCTCGGTCTCGAAATCGCTCTGCCCGGCGGCGGCAGCTCGGGCATTGGCCAGCAGGAAAGGTGCATAGACCCGGCCGATCTCGGTCAGCAACTCGCCCAATTGGTTGCCCAGCGCGTCATCATCGAGCCATTTACCGTCAGCAAGGCCGGACAGGTCCTCCACCCGGTCGAGCCAGGCGCGAAGCCGCGGCGTCGCCTTCGCCATGATCGCGGCAGGCGTCGGATCGACGATGCCGAGTTGGGTGAGCTGGCCATAGATTGCAAAATCCGCTGCCGAGGGCCGCGTCCCAAGCACGAAGCCCGTGCGCGCGATGGCGCGATCGAGAATGCCGATCAGCCGGGCATAGCTCGCCTCGATGATCGGCGCGGTGATCTCGTTGGAGCCGACCACGTACAGCCGGTCGATCTGCCGCCTGGCAAAGCCGTCCGCCATCTGCTTCGCCTGTTCGTCGGGATAGGTCGGGCTCTGCCAGAAGATCAGCAGCGGCCCGGCATTGGCGGCGTCGGCGGCGAAGTGCCAGCGATAGTGGAACATCATCTTGGTCATCCACTCATCGGCAAAATCCTCGATCAGCAGATTCAGAAAGCCGAGCAGTTCGTCGCCGGGCAGCACCGAACGACCCTGATGCTCGGCTTCGAGCCTGCGGATGATCGGTGTCGAATCGACCACCGCTTCGCGCGCATCGCCCTCGCCGAAATAGAAGGTAGGCAGCAGCTTGACCTTGGGAACGGGGTAGTCGGCGGGCGGCTGCATATGGCTGCCCCAGATTATCCGATGGGCAATCCCGCGATAGCGCAGCAGCGCCAGCATCTTGCGCGTATAGGGCGATCCCGGCGCCCCCAGCAGTTCGACGGCCATTCTCTCCTCCGCTTTTATTGTCACAGGCTATGTCAATAATGTGGCCGGGTCAAGCAGGCCGCGCGCGTCCCATCCGACGGAGCAGGCGATAGCCGCCATAGAGCAGCGCAATGACCAGCACCCCGACCCCCATCAGCACATACCAGTATCGCGCCGCCATCTTGCGGATCGTGTTCTTGCCGATCTGCACGGTCGAATCGTAACCCTCGGGCATTTCGAGCACGCCGTTGCGCTTCGCATAGGCACGATAGTCGGCCATCAGTTCCTTGAATTTTGCCGGATTGCTCTGGCGCAAGTCGCGGGTCTCGCCGGGATCGGCGGCAATGTCGTACAGCCGCCAGATGCCGTCGCCATAGGGCTTCAGGTTGCGCACGAGCTTGTAGCTGCCCTTGAACAGGGCGGCATTGCCCGACACCTCGAACCCCGTTGCAACCTCGGGCGAGCGCACCGCATCGCTCTGGCCAGTGAGCAGCGGTACCAGCGATCGACCGTCAAAGGCCTCCGGATCGGGCGTCCCTCCCGCCATCGCCAGCAACGTCGGCGCGATGTCGCTCACCGTGGTCATCGCCGCGCTGGGAGCGCCAGGATCAAGGCCCGGCCCGGCGATCACCATGGGTACGTGCAGGCCTCCCTCGGCGCTGTAGAATTTGAACATCGCGCCCGGCGACGCGGCGGCATTGGCGAATTCGGGGCCGATAAAGGCATAGGTGCCCTTGCCACCCCAATTGTCGGCCGAGACGCTATAGCCGTTATTGTCGAGCCACCAATGCATGGTGCGCGACGTGGCGAGCGGGTTGCTGGGCTCGGGTCCATTGTCGGAGGTGAACACGAACACCGTATTGTCATACTGGCCGGTGCGCTTGAGATGCTCGACCAGCCTTCCGATATGGTGATCCATCGCCTCGATCATGCCGGCATTGATCGCCATGTTGCGCGCGAACAGGGCCTGTTCCTCGCGCGACAGGCTTTCCCATTTGCGCAGCCCCCGGGGTGGATCGGCTAGCGGCGCGCCCTGCGGGATCAGACCATTGGCCTGCGCCCTTTTCCACCGCGCCTCGCGCATCGCCGTCCATCCCTCGCTATAGGTGTCCTGGTACCTGCGGGTGAATTCGGGCGGTGCCTGGACCGGAATATGGATGGCCTGGAAGCCGATATAGGCGAGGAACGGCCTTTGCGGATCACCCTGCCCGATATAGTCGATCATCCTGTCGACCAGAAATCGCGAGGAATAGAAGTCATCGGGCAATGTCGCCGGCTTGCCGTCCTCGAACCACGGCGCATCGGCATAATAGGGCATGTACGATTTCTGCTCCCAATTGTCCGCCCCCGACGCATCGAGCACGAACGACCGGTCGAAACCATGGGCATCGGGAAGATCGCCTGCCTCATGACCCAGATGCCATTTGCCCGTCATGAAGGTACGATAGCCGCGCTGCTTGAGCCTGCTGGCGATCGTCGTCACCCCCGGCTCGAAACGCAGCGAATAGCCCTTCTTGCCGATATGCTCCTCGGGGATGACCTCGGGAATGGTCGAGACGCCGGTGCGATGATTATCGAGACCGGTGAGCAGCATCGCACGCGAGGGCGAGCAGAGCGGCGAGGTATAATAGCGCGTGAACATCCGCCCGCGCCGCGCCAGCGCGTCGATATTGGGGGTGCGCGCTTCCCCGCCATAGATGCCGATATCCATCAGCGCGAGATCGTCGGCCAGCAACACGACGAAATTGGGCGCACGCGGCGGGGCGGCCGGGACCGGTGCGGCGGAACGCGATACAGGCTGTGCGGACGGAGCCGCCGCCGCCAGTATCAGCGCAGCGCCGACTGCCGCGAAAGACCGCTTCCGGGCCATATATCCTCCCGCCTTGCGTGGCTCCGGCCACCTTTTGGCAGAGGCTATGACAGATTATCGCGCAGTGCAAGCCGCGCTTGCAATATCAGGCCTTCGGCTTGAACAGCAGCGATGCCGTCACCGGCACGGCGGTGCTGATCGCGGGCAGTTTGGCAACTTCCTGCAGCTTGCCAACACCCGCTTCTAGCCCGACGGCCGACGCATCGATCACCAGCGGCTTGCTAGTTTCGACCAGCACCGAATCCCCCGCCAGCCGCGTGACGGTCAGCGGTGCCTCAATGCTGTTGGTCGTGCCGTGCAGGTCGAGCGTGACCGGGACCGTCATCATCTTGCGCTCACCGGGCTTGAGCGCCTTGATCGCATTCGGGTCGATCTTGGCCTTCAGCTTGGCATCGGGGAAGTTCGCTACCTCGAACAGCATCTCGCGCATCCGCTGGTCTCGCACATCGATACCGGTATCCACGCTGGCAAGATCGATCGCTACGCCGACCGTGCCATCGGGCTCGACCGAACCCGAGAGCTTCCTGAAGCTGTGCGCCTCGCCGACATTACCCGCCTTGATCGAGACGAACCCGACATTCGACTGCTCGGCAGCCAACTGCCAGGCACCGTCGGGCAGAGGAGCATCCGTCTTGTCGGCACCCGTGCTACAGGCAGCGAGCACCAGAGCGAGCGAAAGTGCGGAAACCGGTACGAGCGAACGGATCATGAAGCAGACTCCAGCGACGAATTGACCGACCGTTCTTAACCTTGGTCAATCCGACTGTCACGCCTGTCACGCGCGCATCTGCTCGGCCTGGCCGGTACTGATCTGCGGAGGGCTCGACTGGCGGAAGCGCTCGAGGCTGATCGGTGCCGTGAACTGCAGCCCGCAACGATCCTCGATCGACCAGCGGACGACCGCCCGGACCTTCATACTGGCTCCCAGTGCCACCTCGAATTCGGTGCCCGGCGGGACATCCCAGAGCCCCTCGATCAGTGCGCCGCCGGGCGAGATGTTCTTGATACGCGCGGGGTAGCAATAGCCTTCATGATGGATGCCGATCGTGCGCAGCACCTTGTAGCGGCTTTCGCGGCTGCGTTGGTGTCCGACAGGCTCGACATGGCTGTCCATGCCTGCCAGACGCTCGGTCGCTTCGGCAAGGCCCACAGGCTTTCCGTAGATATAACCCTGAACGTGGCTGCATCCCAGCGACCGGATCAGATCGAGCTCGTCGATCGTCTCCGCGCCCTCTGCTGTGGTCTCCATGTTGAGCGCTTCGGCAAGCGAGACGATCGAGCGGATGATCGCGCTGTTGGCGCTACCCGATTGCGATGCGCCACGCACGAAGCTCTGGTCGATCTTGATCTTGTCGAACGGGGCGCTGCGCAGATAGCCCAGCGCCGAATAGCCGGTGCCGAAATCGTCCAGCGCCAGGCGCACCCCGATGCCCTTGAGCCGCTCGAAGATGCGGGTGGCATCGAGCTTGTCGTCGAGGAACACGCTTTCGGTGATTTCCAGCTCGAGCCGTTCGGGTTCCAGCCTGCTCTGTGCCAGGGCGTTGAGCACGATCGACGGAAAGGCCGGATCGGCAAACTGGATCGGCGACACGTTGACGGCGATCCGCACCGACTTGGGCCAGGTCGCGGCATCGGCGCATGCCGTGCGCAGCACCCACTCGCCGAGCTGCATGATGAGACCCGATTCCTCTGCGATCGGGACAAACGCTCCGGGGCTGATCGGACCGCGCACGGGATGGTTCCAGCGGGCAAGGGCTTCGAATCCGCTGATCGTTTCGGTCGCGACATTGACGACCGGCTGATAGGCGATGCTCATGCCACCCGCCTGCAGCGCAGCGCGCAGTTCGCTCTCCAGCGCACGGCGTTCATGCGCGACCTTGTGCATGTCCTCGCTGTAGAATTTCCAGATGCCGCGTCCGTTTTCCTTGGCCGAATAGAGCGCCAGATCAGCATTGCGGATAAGCGTCTCGGCGCCCGAATGCGTGCGGCCATCGGCGATCGCGACTCCGACCGACGCCCCGATGACGATCTGGTTCCCCTCGACCATATATGGGTGGCTGAGATTGATGATGACCGACCGGGCAATATCGGCCAACCGGTCCTCGCTGATGATTCCGGGCAGCACGACCTGGAACTCGTCACCACCGAGACGCCCCACCTCGCCGCTGTCGCCGATGGTGCGCTTCAGCCGCTCGGACACCTGCTTGAGCAGCGCATCGCCGATCGGATGGCCGAGCGTGTCGTTGACCTGCTTGAACCGGTCAAGATCGAGCAGGAACAGCGCGCAAGGGCTCGGTTCGCCGCGGTGCCCGGTCAATGCCTTTTCGAACAGTTCCTTGATGTACAGCCGGTTGGCCAGACCCGTCAGGTTGTCGTAGCGCGCCAGCTGCGTGACGGCCTCGTGCGACCGCTTGACCTCGGTCAGGTCGGTGCCATGGCCACGAAAGCCGACAAACTGGCCGAACTCGTTATAGAAAGGCGCGCCGGAAAGCGACCAGGCGCGCTCTTCTTCGGACTGTGCCACCCGCACCGCCAGATCGCTGAACGCGGTACGCGCGGAAAAATGGAAGTTGAACGTGCGCTCGCTTCCGCCGCCATCCGATCCCGGGGAGCAGATGACCGAGCTCAGCGGCTGGCCGATGATGGTCGCAGGGTCGGCCGCGATCGCGGTCACCGCTTCTGCGCTGATATAGACGATTCGCCCCTGGCGATCGGTTTCCCAGAACCAGCCGCGCCCCGACTTCTCGTAGTCGCTGAGCAGGCAGCGCGCGCGCTCGTTGTTCAGCTTCTGCTGATCGAGCGCTGCCTCCTCGTCACGATCATCCTTGCCGCGGATCAGCGCGATCAGCAGCATTGCCGGCAGGAAGACTAGCGTACCCACGGCAAAGCGCAGGTCCCAGGCCGCCAGAAGCACTCCGAGCCCCGTCGACATCGACGCAAAGAACATCAGCATCCGGTGCGGCGCCATCACCGCCATGGTCGGAAGCAGCGCGCCCAGCAGCGCCATCATCCCGACCAATATGCCAGCCTCCTGCCCGTGAGACACCAGGCTGACGACAGCGAAGGAGAAGCACACGGTCGACACGCAGATGATTGCGGACAGCATCGCGGGGAAGCTGTCGCCCAGCATCTTGCGGAGGAGATCGCTGCGACCGGGCAGAAAGATCGTCAGATCGATCAGGATGGACAATATGGCTGCAACGACGAACGGAAGGCTGAACAACTCTGCCGAAAATCCGGTTGTTCCAGCGGCCAGCAGCACCGCAATCGCGCGCACACCCATGACCACCGGCCACAGTGCACACATCGCCAGCAGCGATCGTGCCGACAACAGAACAGCGGCAGCTGGATCGCCGTTTCCAAGGTCTGATTGCTTCTGTCCGAACATTGGCCAAGCCTTAGCCGAACGCCATTAGCAAAGCGTTACCAAAGCATGACAAGGCCCCGCCCGGCGACCGCGTTTCCTCAGTAGCCTGCCAGGCGAAATCCCGATGCCGCCGGTTTGCAAATTCCGGCAACAGGGCCATATTGCGCGCATGGCCACGCTGCGCAATTCCATCGGGAGCGAAATTCGCCGCATCTTTGCGGAGCCGGGCGGCAAGCCCATCGAGATATCCCGGCAGGACAACGGCCTTTTCGGTCCGCAATCGATCTGCTGGCAGGTCCATGGTGATGTGACACCGATGATGATCGGCGGCATCGCCTCGCTGCTGTTGCAGATGCTCGACCCTCGCGTGCTGGCGGGCGTCTGGGACCATTCGGTTTTTCGCAAGGACATGCGCGGGCGCTTGCGCCGGACAGCTGCGTTTCTGGCGCGGACGACCTATGGCGACCGCGACCAGGCGCTGGGCGAGATCGAGCGCATCCGTCGCATTCACGATCACGTGCGCGGGCAACTGCCCGATGGCACGCCCTATTTCGCGAACGATCCGGGCTCGCTCGCCTGGGTGCACGTGACCGAGAGCCTGTGCTTTCTCGAGGCCTATATCCGCTATCGCAAACCGCACATGAGCCGGCGCGACCGCGACCGCTATTTCGCCGAAATGGCACAGATCGGTCGCTTGCTGGGTGCCGACCCAGTACCGATGAGCTATCGCGAGGCGCAGCAGATGGTGCGCAGGGCGCGGCCACATCTGCGCTTCGACGAGCGGACGCGCGAAATTGCCGATCTGCTGCTCAATCAGCCGCCTTCGACGCCCCGGCTAGCGCCGTTCCATCACATGACGATGCAGGCAGGCGTCGATCTGTTGCCGCGATGGGCGCGATCGATGCATGGGCTGTCGATCTCGCTGCCTGCACGGCTGGCGGTGCGGGGCGGCACAACGGGCATAGCGGCAATAACGCGCTGGGCGCTCGCGCAGGGCAGTACAGTGCGTAGCGCTGGCGCGTAAGCGTCAGCGCGGCCTCAGCGCCCGGCCAGCCACGGCATCCAGCCTGGCAAGCAGGGCAGGATCGCGCGCTTCGGGTGCCGTGATCAGCGCGAACTCGAGACAGGTGGCGATCGGGC
>CAXRCQ010000366.1:0-13108 GCA_964228845.1 Blastomonas sp. | reverse complement strand
GGTTCGAGGTGGTCAGGACCAATTACGAGCCCGATCGGGATCTCGACCTGCTGTTCGTCAGTTTCGCGCCCATGGAGGGCGGTCAATAGCGGGCGAGCATCCCATGATATGGGACCCATTTCCCATGGGATGCCGCATCGATAAGTCCGCGTCTAATCCGGGTGCCAGCGAAACGCACGGCAACAGGAGTAGACGATGCCCAAGTCCCGGAACCGCAAGAAGCTGCTGGTCAGCGCAGGCCTGTCGCTGGTCAATCTTGCGTTGATCGCCGGCATGGCGGTTGCGGCGATCAACATGCCTGCTCAGGCGCAGGGCCAGAACCAGGCAGCGGTCAAGAAGCCGAGCGGCGGCGTGGCCTGCCCGTCGGGCTGGCGCTCGGTCGACGGCAATACCTCGATGTGCGAGCCGCACGAGAGCAAGGCACCGCTGATCTACGCCAAGAAGGACAAGGAAACCTGCGCGCAAGGCTATTACGAGGTCTATCGCCTGTGGTGTTCAACCCGTCGGCCCTGAGCCTCGGACGGGCGATCGACAGATTACTGATACGAGCCATGACGGCAGCGCAGAACGCGCATCACGCTGACCTGCAGCGTAGCCCATGAAAGCCGGAATGTTGGTTGCATTGGTCTTTGCGACCCGTACCAATGCGAGCAACCGGGAGCGCGGATCACCCCCCGCGCTCCCAAACTCTCAGGACAGGCAGGTTCGGAAACAATGATGGCTCATCTGAAATTTGTGGCAGCCTCGATGCTGGCTGCCCTCGCTGCGACGTCAGGCCTGGCCATGACCGTGCCCGCCCCCGGGATTGATCGTACCGTGCCGGCAGATGGTGCCGAAACGGCCGGGCCAGTGAGCGAGATAGCGGTCGCCTTCGACACGGTGGTCGATCTGGTCGAACTGGTCCTCGTACTGCCCGACGGCCAGAAGATCATGCTCCACGACTCGTTCAACCGGGGTGACGAAGCCAGGGGGCAGAGCTTTGCATTTGCCTTGCCAGAACCGGTTTCGGAGCCGGGCCGCTACCGTATCGAAATTGCCGCGTCGGCCAGCGATCCGAGCGACAATTCGGTATCGACCGCGAGCATTTTCCATGATTTCACCCTTGTCGATCCGTCGGCAGACGAAGACTAGGCGACGGCATCAACCGCCCGATTCAATCAGGCTGAACGGGGCCCAGGCCCAGGGGTCCGCCCAGCTCGCCTGCCAGCCTGCAATCGGGTCGCCCAGAACCGAGCTACCGCTGCGGATGCCGCGCAGGGCAAGGCGAAGCGCCTGTGCGCGCGACAGTTCCGGCCTGGCAGCAGCAATACGGAAGGTCTCGCTGGTGATCGCTGCACCGACGCTGTCCAGGACCGGCCAGTGGCTGACCAGCAGCGAGCGGGCTCCGGCAAAGAAGAAGGCGCGCGCGAGCCCTGACAGGCTCTCGCTGCTGCCACCATCTGCAGGCCCTGCGGTGTTGCAGGCGGAAAGCACCACCCAGTCGGCGCGCAGTTTCAGCGCTGCGGCCTCGCTGGCGGTCAGATAGCCATCATCGGCAGCGCTCGGCTGATCGGGTGGGGTCATGACCAGGCCGGGTTCCGCATTGCCCTCGAGCTGGCCGGGCAGCATCGCATGCGTGGCAAAGGCAAGGATGCGGGCACTGAGCAGGTCTGACGAGGTCTTGACCCTGGTTTCGGTCGCGGCATCAGCCAGTAACAGACTGTCCTCGGGGCTGCCCAGTGCACGGGCTATGGCAATCAGTTCGCGGCGCGTCCCGGGAAGCGAGCTGAGACTTCTCAGAACGGCAGGTTGTGCCAGGTCATTGCTGCCGCGCACATTCGCGGTCTTGGCCTTGGAACTGCCGCGCGCAATCTCCTCTGGCGGTCCTAGCACCGGATCGCCGACACCCGCAAAGCCCGGCGAGGATGCGGTGCGCCCGGTTGCAGCATCATAGGCACGCAGGCTCGATACCGAAGGCAGGGTGGCCAGGGCATAGACATCACCACACCACCGGGTCCGCGCGAGTTCGTCGAGCTGGACCGCCTCATCCTTGTCCTGGCGCGGCGGTTTGCCGACGACCAATATGCTCAGGGGAATCGAGCCCAGGCTCCCCCCGGTGACGGTGTAGAGCGTTTCTGCCTGACCAAGGCCGGACGCGACCGGCGCGATGAGCTTTGCGTGAAGCTCTGCTGCTGCCGACCCTTCGAACAGGAAATTGCCGGGCAGGCTGAGCGTGCATCCGGTCGGATCGATGCGACAGCGCACTGCGGCGACCAGCCGGTCCATCTCGCTCCGATCGATCGCGGCCTTGTTCCAGGCATAGGCATCGGCCGATACCGCAAAGCTGTACACCGCATCGCCGACCGGCTGGATCATCAGCACCGCTTCGCCTGGGCGCAGCCGTTCGCGCGTCTGCTTGATCGAGAGACCGAAAGGGCGTGCGGTATTGGCAAAGGCCGGAAAACGCTCGCGCAGGCGTTCGGTCAGCTCTGCCAGCTGCTTGCGGTCACCGCTATCGGTGGCATTGCCAGCCGCCCGGCCGTCGCTGCCATTGGCGGCTGCCCTGTCGGCGGCGGCAATCCTTTCCGCCAGTTGCGTCTGCTGATCAATCAGCGCGACAAGTTCCGGATCGGTGATCGCAGAGCGCGCGGCAGCCTCCAGCAGCGATGCTGCCGCCTGGCTCTGAGCGAAGTCCTGCGCGGCGCGAAACGCCTCGTCGATGCCGATGGCCTTTGTCGTCGAGCTGCCGAGCCTGACCTGCTTGCCGTCATAGGCCCATTCGAGCGCGATGAGCGTGGAAAATGCGACCGCCAGCGGGTCTGCTCCGGCACTGGCTGATGCGGTGCGATAGCCCAGTGGCTTTCCCGCAGAATCGCGCGCCGGGGTGTAGCGCCGCTCGCGCGCATAAAAGGCTGCGTCGCGAGCGGCGAAAAACGCGGTTTCGTAATAATCCGGATTTTTCATAAAGGTCAGCGCCCGCCGCGCTTCGAGCCGGGCCAGTTCGGCATCATGGAAGGCAATGCCGTCACTGACGCTTTCGAAGCTGATGCGCCGGTATATCTCATCGGCTTCCTTCCATTTGCCCTGGCAAGCAAGGACGATGGCATGGGCTTCGTCAGCGGAACGTCTGAAATGACCGATCAGCGCGTAGTTGGGCGAAGCCACCAGTTCGGTCAGCTCCTTTCGCGACTCATCGGGACACAGACCGCGATAATGCTTGTTGAAAATGCTCCCGGCGAAAACCCCGATCGCGAGGTTCAGCGATTGTTTCGGTCCGTGTTCGAATGCGGTTCCCGCCTCGCGCCAGGCCAGTTCGGCCTTCTTGTGATCGCCCAGCGTATCGAGCCTGCTCGCATTGAATGCCAGGGCCTCCGAAGGCAGCACCTTTGCGGCGCGAGTGGCGAGAGACTCTGCTTCCAGATTGCGACCCAGCGCCGCCAGCGCCTTGGCAAAGAGCAGCATCGCGCGCGCAGCCGCAGGGTGTGAAGCGCCATTCACCTGCTCGCGCGCCGCAAGCAGCGTCCGCGCCTGGTCCAGCGCGGGCTCGGCATCGCCAACCCGGTCGATCGCGGTGACCAGACGTTCCTGCACCTCGAGGGTCAGCGACGAATTGGGCCCGAGCGTCCCGTTCAGAAAATCGCGCAGCCTGGCAAGACAGGCGCGCTGACGCTCGCCATCGAAATCCATCACCGCTTCGGTCAGCACGAACTCGGCGCCGGACAGACCGGCAACGGGCTTGTCGCAATCCGACAGTTCGGTTGCGATCGGCAGGCCATCCGCCACCAGATTGCTGGAAACGAAACTCGATCTGCCCAGCATATCGACCAGCGCCAGCCGCGCCCGTGCGGTCGCCTGCAACGTGTTGGGTGCGTCAAACCCTTCGGTGGCGAGCAGCAGCTTGGCTGCCTCGCCATAATGCTTCTGGGCATCGACCGTGCGGCCAGCCTCAGCATCCGCCTCGGCCAGGGCGAACAGCAGCCTAGCCTTGCCGATATCCTCGGTGTCATAACCTTCCAGCAGCGATCGCGCGAGCATGCTTGCTTGCTCGATCTGGCCAAGCCCGGTCAACGTCCTGACCAGAGAGGCGCAGGCCGCGCCGATGGCGACCCTGTCCGGCTTTGCGGCCGATCGCTCGGCCTCGCAAGCTGCGCGAGCATAGGGCTCGGATTCGGCAAAACGGCCCTGAAGACGACGGAGATAGGCCAGATCGCGCCCAAGCCTGGCGCGCCCCAGCGCGTCGATATCGGGTGCCTGCGCTGTCAGCGCAGCGTTCTGCTCGAACAGCGTTGCCGCGTCGTCTATCCTGCCCATCTGCACGAGATTGTGCGCGCGTTCCTGCCGGGCGAAATAGGCAAAGGCCTTGTCGGGCCCGAGGCGCTGTTCCAGCGCCGCCACATTCGCCGCCAGCGCCGCTTCCGCTTCAGCGTGCTTGCTCAGCCGTACCAGCGCACCGCCGCGCAGCGTATCGAGCCGCAATGCCAGGGCGTGCTGCGGCCCATAGGTCTGATCGACAAGCGGCTTCATCTCGTCGATCGCCTTCACGATGTTGGCGGGGAAGGCCGAGTTCAGATGAAAGTTGACGATGCGCCACCCGGCATCGATCTTCTGCATCTCCGCCTTGCTCGGTTCGCGGATGTCAGGGGTCGGAATGGCAGCCGACTGTGAAGGCGGCGTCTGCGCATGCCCCGGGTTCGGGATCGCCAACAGGGCAAGCATGCAGATACCGACGAAACAGCGCATGCTCCGAACGCTAGCGTGTTGCGGCAACGATGCAAGCCACGCAACGAGGCGCCGGAACCCCGACATGCGCGGTGAGGATAGGGGCCCTGGCGGAAGAGGTGGGATTCGAACCCACGGAGAGCTTGCACCCTCGCCGGATTTCAAGACCGGTGCCTTAAACCACTCGGACACTCGTCCATCGGCGCGCATCGGTCGGGTGTCGCACCCGATGACGTGCGGCGCGGGTGTTAGCCGAGGTCGTAAATTCTGGGAAGCGAAACTTGCAGAGCTGCGCGCGGCATGGTTCAGCGCCGGTCAAGCGTGGCCGTGGCGGGATGGGTGACCGCTGTTCGCCCTTTCCCCCGTACCGCCTTGGTGGCACAACCGGCCCTGGGAGTATCGCATGAATTTCAATATCGTATATCGGATCGCGCCTCGTCTGGGCGCGGCATTGAGCACGGCAGCGCTGCTGGCCTGCGGTTCGCCGAGCACGGCGCAGCGCGAGATCGTGCAGCCGCTGCCAGCGGAGAATATCTCGGCTCAGACGGGGTTTCGCAGCTATCTCGACACCGTGGCCGCGCGTGCCCGGCGCGAAGGCGTGTCGCAGCGCACGATCGATGCTGTCCTGCCGACGCTGAGCTTCGACGAGAGCGTTGCCGCGCTCGACCGCCGCTTCGCCCCGACTCCGGCAGGCCAGTCCTTCCCGTCGTTTGGCCCCGAAATGGCCAAGCGCATCAATGCCGCCAAGATTCGCCAGGGTCGCGCCGTCTATGCCGACGAAGCCGCGCGGCTGGTGGCGATCGAGCAGAAGACCGGTGTGCCCGGATCGATCATGGTCGCGATTTTCGGACACGAGACCAATTACGGCACCCTGCTCGGCAGCACCGACCTGCCACGTGCGCTGGCGACGCTGGCCTATGAAGGCCGAAGGCGCGACCTGTTCGAGGGCGAGCTGATCGCGGTGCTGAAGATGGTCGACATGGGCGTGCCGCGTTCGGTGCTCCGCGGCAGCTATGCCGGCGCATTCGGCTATCCTCAGTTCCTGCCATCGGTCTATCTCAAGCTCGCCAAGGATGGCGATGGCGATGGCAAGGCCGAAATCTGGTCGAGCCGTGCCGACGCCTTTGCCTCGATCGCCAACTACATGGTCGCGGCCGGATGGCGGCGTGGCGAGCCCTGGGGCTTTGCCGTCTCGGTGCCGTCGACGCTGAATGTCGGCGCCATTGCCAATCGCGAAAAGGTGACCAAATGCGTCCGCGCCATCGAGCGGCACAGCGAATGGAAGACCCTGCGTGAATGGAAGGCGCTCGGCGTTTTGCCCTATGGCGGCGTCTGGCCCTCCGACGACAAGATCCAGGCGTCCTTGCTCATCACGCCGGGGCTCGATGCGCAAGGCTATCTGCTCACACGCAATTACCGTGCGATCCTCGACTATAACTGCTCCAACTACTATGCGATGTCGGTCGGGTTGCTGGCAGATGGGGTGCGCAACTGAGGCGCACAGCAAAGGGGAAGCGGGATGAGGAACTGGATGATTGCGGGCGCTGGGCTGACGCTGGTGCTCACCGGATGCGGCGGCGGCGGCACCGTGACCCGCAGCCTCGAGACAGCACCGCCAAAGATGGCGGGCGGCGTCACCGACTATCCGGTCAAGCTGGGCGAGCCCTATCAGATGGGCGGCAAGACCTATACGCCGGCTGACACGTTCAATTACGACGAGACCGGCTATGCCAGCTGGTACGGTCAGGAGCTGAGCGGGCGCAATACGGCGAACGGTGAGCTGTTCCTTCCCGATGCGATCAGCGGGGCGCACCGCACGCTGCCGCTGCCCAGCTATGTCGAGGTCACCGCGCTCGATACCGGCAAGACCATTCTCGTCCGGCTCAACGACCGGGGGCCGGTCGCGCCGGAGCGGTTGATCGACCTTTCGCAAGGGGCGGCGCGCCAGCTCGGCGTGCTGGGTCAGGGATCGTTTCCGGTCCGTGTGCGCAGGGTGAACCCGCCCGAAGCCGAGCGCGCGATGCTCCGCAACGGCCAGGCCGTAGCCGCGCGGATGGAGACGCCCGAATCGCTGCTGGTCCCGCTCCGCCGCAAGCTCGATGGCAAGCCCAGACCGGCAAATGTGGCGGCTGTCGCTCCGCCGCCTGCAAAAGTCGCGCCCAAAGAGGCGCCGAAGGTACAGGCTCCGCCTGAGACACCCAAGCCGGCTCAGGCCTCTGTCGCGCCAGCAGCGAAGCTGCCCGCGCCGACGCCGCGCACGCAAGGCAGTGATCGTTTCATTGTCGAAGGCGAGGGCGCTCGGCCGAAAATGGCGCAGAACAGCACCGGCGACAACCGGGCCACGCTCGATCCCGCACCGTCTGTTCCGGCGGCAGCATCGCCTGTCGGCACGTATTTCGTCCAGGTCGCGTCCTTCTCGTCAAAGGCGCGCGCCGACGAACTGGCAAAGCGGATCGGTGCGAAGACGGTGACCAGCGCCGATGGCAAGCTCCATCGCGTCCGCTATGGACCCTATCCCGATGCGAATGCCGCGCAGGAAGGGGTTACGCTGGCACGGCGGAAGGGCTATCAGGGCGTACAGATTCAGCAGGACTCCGGTCGCTGACACAGACGGGCCGTCCAAAGGCCTGCGTCCCTGCAACTCGCACACCATGGATATTGCATGAAAACCCCGATTATCGGTCTCACCCTGTTTTCGCTGCTGGCGACGCCGCTGGCGGCTGCTGCCCCGGCCTATGTTTCCGAAGCACCGATCGCCTATATGACCGACCTGTCGTCGGGCGCAGTGCTGTTCTCGCGCGATGCCGACAAGCAGATCCCGCCGGCCTCGATGGCCAAGATGATGACGGTCTATGTGGCGTTCGACCTGATCAACAAGGGCGAGCTCAAGCTCGATCAGACGCTGCCGGTTTCGGCCGAGACGTGGAAGAAGTGGAACAACCAGGGCTCGAGCATGTTCCTGGCGGTCGGCAGCAAGGTTTCGGTTGCCGATCTGCTCGATGGTATCGTCACCCTGTCGGGCAATGATGCCTGTGTCGTGCTGGCCGAGGGCATTGCCGGGTCCGAAGAAGCCTTTGTCCAGATGATGAACAAGAAGGCCAAGGAAATCGGCCTCACCAACAGCCATTTCGGCAACAGCAACGGCTGGCCCGATGAAGGCGTCACCCAGGTGACCGCACGCGATCTGGCGACGCTCGCCACCGCAACGATCCGCAACCATCCCAAGCTGTACAAGCGCTTTTATTCCAAGGGCAGCTTCACCTGGAACGGCATCACCCAGCCCAATCGCGACCCACTGCTCGGCAAGGTCGCCGGGGCGGATGGCCTGAAGACCGGTCATACCGATGAGGCGGGATATGGCTTTACGGGCTCTGCCGAACAAAATGGCCGCCGACTGGTGATGGTGGTGGCCGGGCTGGACAGCTTCAACGGCCGGGTCGATGAATCGGTCAAGTTCATGAACTGGGGCTTCAAGGCCTGGAAATCGGTGCCATTGTTCACCAAGGGCAAGACCATCGATACCGCGCCGGTGCAGCAGGGCAGCGCGCGCGAACTGCCGCTGGTCGCGCCGCGCGACCTGGCGCTGACGCTGCCGCGCACGGCGGATACCGACAAGGTATCGCTCAAGGTCGTCTATCAGGGACCGCTCAAGGCACCGATCGCCAAGGGCCAGCAGGTTGCCAGCCTGATCGTCTCCGCACCCGACATGCAGCGCCAGGTGATGCCGCTGGTTGCCGGCGAAGCGGTCGAGGAGGCCGGATTCTTCGGGCGGATTTGGGCCGGCATCCTGTCGTTTTTTGGCGCGTGATTTGAGGTGCGGGGGCGCTTCATCTCGATCGAGGGCGGCGAGGCGGTCGGCAAGTCGACGCAGATCCGCCTCCTCGCCGATTGGGTGAAGCGCCAAGGGCGGGATGTCACAGTCACGCGCGAACCTGGCGGTACCGACAGCGCCGAGGCGATCCGCACGCTGCTGCTCGAAGGCGGCGCCGACCGCTGGAACGCGCGGAGCGAGGCCTTGCTGTTTGCGGCGGCGCGCGCCGACCATGTGGCAAGGCTGATCCGCCCGGCGGTCGAAGCGGGCGGCTGGGTGATCTCGGACCGGTTCGTTGACAGCAGCCGCGCCTATCAGGGCGTGGCGGGCGGCCTCGGCGACGAGGCGGTCCTCTCGCTGCACCGGTTCGGCTCGGAAGGCTATCTGCCTGATTGCACGATCCTGCTCGAGCTGCCTGCCGATGAGTCGGCGCGGCGCGCCACGGCCCGGGACGGCGCGAACAGCGACCGGATCGGCGGACGCGATGCCGGTTATCACGCAAAGGTGGTGGCCGCCTTCCGCAGCTTTGCCGAGGCCGAGCCCCAGCGCTTCCGCATCATCGACGCGAGCGGGTCAACCGACAAGGTGCATGCGCGCATCGTCGCGGCCTTGCAGCCTTTGATGGCATGACGTCATGAAGGCGTCGACCGCGCAATGGAAGGGCCATGCCGAGCCGGAAGCCACGCTCTTGCGGGCATTCGAGGCGCGCAGACTGCACCATGGCTGGCTCCTCGCCGGGCCCGAAGGGATCGGCAAGCGCAGCTTCGCGCTCGCCGCTGCCGCGCATCTCTTGACGCGCTCGCCCGATCATCGGGGCGACCATTTTGATGGCGATCTCGATAGCCCGTCCGGGAGGCTGTTGCTGCAGGACAAGCACCCCGATTGCCATTATATCACGCTGGGCCCCAAGGACGACAAGGAGGCGCGCAAGGCCGAGGACGGCAAGCCGTTCGAGACCGCGCGCAACATCAAGGTTGACCAGATCCGCGCACTGCAGAAGCGCCTGACCGTTCGCCCCAGCCTTGCCGACCGGCGCGTGATCATCTTCGATTCGGCAGACCTGATGGAGCGCAACGCCGCCAATGCGCTGCTCAAGAGCCTGGAGGAGCCGCCAGCAGACACGGTGTTCCTGCTGATCGCGCACAATCCGGGTCGTCTGCTCCCGACGATCCGCTCGCGCTGCCTGGTGCTCGACTTTCCCGCGCTCGACGATGCCGAAATGGCTGATGCCCTGCGTGCTGCTCGGCCCGAATTGCCCGAAGGCGAGATTGCGGCGCTGGTGCGGCTGGGGCAGGGGGCACCGGGCCAGGCACTCAGCTTTGCCGGGCTTGATATGGCAAAGATCGACGCGTTGCTGACCGAAATTGTCGATCATGGCGACAGCACGCACCGCGCGCGACTGGCGCTGGGGACGCTGGTTGCCAACAAGGCCAATCGCGACCGTTTCCAGGCGCTGCTGGCTTATGCGCCGCGCTTTGCCGCCCGGCGGATTCGCGAGCTGCGCGACGACCGGTTGCCGGGCGCGATCGCCGCCTGGCAAGAGATCGGCGCACTTGCCTCGCGCGCGGTGGTGCTGAATCTCGATGCCTCGGCGGTAGCGTTTCAAATTGGCAGCTTGCTGGCACGGCTGGCCCCGCCTAGATAGGCGCTCATTACCCGCCAACCTCGACTAGAAACGGCAGACATGACCGCCATGGGCGAACCCTATTACATCACCACCGCGATCAGCTATCCCAATGGTCGCCCGCATATCGGCCATGCCTATGAGGCGATCGCTGCCGATGTCATCGCGCGCTTCCAGCGGCTGATGGGCCGCGATGTGCGCTTCCAGACCGGCACCGACGTGCATGGCCTGAAGATGCTGCAAAAGGCGCGCGAGCTGGACACCACGCCGCGTGCGCTCGCGGACGAAATGTCACAATATTTCAGGGAAATGTGTGACAGACTTGATGTCAGCTATGATCGCTTCATCCAGACCTCGGAGGATGATCACCACCGCGCCAGCCAGGCGATCTGGAGCGCGATGGAGGCCAATGGCGACCTTTATCTCGATCGCTATGAAGGCTGGTATTCGGTCCGCGACGAGGCCTATTATGCCGAGGACGAGCTGGTCGATGACGGGCAGGGGGGCAAGGTCTCGCCTCAGGGCACGCCGGTCGAATGGACGGTCGAGGAAAGCTGGTTCTTCCGGCTCGACCAGTATCAGGACCGGCTGCTTGCGCTATACGAGGAGCACCCTGAATTCCTCCAGCCCGACAGCCGCCGCAACGAGATCGTCAGCTTTGTGAAATCCGGGCTGCGCCCGCTTTCGGTGTCGCGCACCAGTTTCGACTGGGGCGTCAAGGTGCCGGGCAGCGACGGACATGTCATGTATGTCTGGGTCGATGCGCTGACCAACTATCTGACCGGACTCGGTTATCCCGATGCGGACAATCCGCTGATGAAATACTGGCCGGCGGACCTGCATCTGATCGGCAAGGATATCGTGCGCTTCCACGCGGTCTACTGGCCGGCCTTCCTGATGAGCGCCGGCATCCCGGTGCCCAAACAGGTGTTCGGCCATGGCTTCCTGCTCAACAAGGGCGAGAAGATGTCCAAATCGGTCGGCAATGTCGTCGATCCGATGGCATTGGCCGATGCATTCGGCGTCGACCAGCTGCGCTATTTCCTTCTGCGCGAGGTCAGCTTCGGTCAGGACGGCAGCTATTCGCCCGAAGCGATCGCGCAGCGCGCCAATGCCGACCTTGCCAACAGCTTCGGCAATCTGGCGCAGCGCATCCTGAGCTTCATCGCCAAGAATCTCGATGGCGCGTTGCCTGCGGTGCACGGCCACACGCCTGCTGACGAGGCGTTGTTCGCGACGCTGGAAGAGGCGCTGCAGCGCGATCTTCCCAGGGCGTTCGGCGAGCTGGCCCTGTCGCAGGGACTCGAAGCGTGGATGCGCGCGGTGTTCGCCTGCAATGCCTATGTCGATGAACAGGCTCCATGGGCGCTGAAAAAGACCGACCCGGAGCGGATGCAGGCCGTGCTGGCGACGCTCTATATCGCCATCGCACAGCTCGCGATCGCGATCTCGCCGGTCATTCCGGCCAGCGCCAAGGCCCTGCTCGACCATATGGGCGTGCCCGACGATGTGCGCAGCATCGCTGGCATGGGCGCGCACTGGTATTCGCCGCTGGCCGAGAGCGATTTCACCATCGCTACGCCCAAGCCGCTGTTCCCGCGCATCGAAATGCCGGCGGAAGACGCGGCCTGATGCTCGTCGATTCGCACTGCCACCTCAATTACAAGGGCATGGCCGAGCAGCAGCGGCTGCTGCTCGAGCGCGCCCGCGCATCGGGCGTGACCGCGATGCTCAATATCTCCACCCGCGCCAGCGAGTGGGATGACGTGACCGCCACCGCGCATCGCGAGGCGGATGTCTGGGCGAGCATCGGGATCCATCCGCACGAGGCCGACGCACATCCCGATATGGACACCGCGCGATTGGTCGAGCGCGCGGCCAGCGATGATCGCGTGATCGGCATCGGCGAGACCGGGCTCGATTATTATTACGACAAGTCGGACCGCGACGAGCAGCGCCGTTGCTTCCGCGCGCATATCGCCGCATCGCGCCAGACGGGGTTGCCGCTGATCATCCACACCCGCGATGCCGAGGCCGATACGGCAGAAATCCTGGCCGAGGAAATGGGGAAGGGGGCCTTCCCCGCCCTGATCCACTGCTTCACCGCCAGCGCCGATTTTGCCGCCAGGGTTCTCGACATGGGCTTGTCGATCTCGATCTCGGGTATCGTCACGTTCAAGAATGCCAAGGATTTGCAGGCGGTTGCGAAGGACATTCCTGCGGACCGGCTGCTGGTGGAAACCGACGCGCCATTCCTGGCGCCGGTGCCGCATCGCGGCAAACAGGGGGAGCCAGCCTTTGTCGCCGATACCGCGCGCTTCCTCGCCGATCTGCGCGGCGAAAGCTACGAGCTGCTGTGCGAGACAACCTCGCGCAATTTCTACGAACTGTTCAGCCGGGCGCGTCCGTGAAGGCCATCCTGCTCGGTTGTGGCACCTCGGGCGGGGTTCCGCGCATCGGCAATGACTGGGGCGCGTGCAATCCCGAAAATCCCCGCAACCGCCGCAGCCGCGTGTCGATCATCGTCGAGCACGAAGGGCAGCGCATCCTCGTCGACACATCGCCCGACCTCAGGCACCAGCTGCTGCGGGAGGATATCGGCGAGCTCGACGCCGTCATCTGGACGCATGACCATGCCGATCACACCCATGGCATTGATGACCTGCGCGCGCTCTATCACCGGACCCGCCAGCCCGTTGCCGCCTTTGCCAAAGACTATACGCTACAGAGCCTTGTCGGCCGTTTCGACTATGTCTTCGAAGGTGGTGACGGATATCCTGCCACCGTTGCGGCAACCGCGCTCGCCGACGAGCAGACGATCTGCGGGCTGACCGTTCGGACGGTCGATCAGCCGCATGGATCGGTTCTTTCGACCGGGCTGCGTTTCGACCGCCACGATCTGTCGATCGTCTATGCCACCGATTTCAGCCATGTCACCGACGAGATGGTCGCGCTCTATACCGGCTGCGATCTGC
>CAXRCQ010000365.1:0-3811 GCA_964228845.1 Blastomonas sp. | reverse complement strand
CGCCAGCATCGCATCGATCAGCGCGTTGACGATGCCCTGGGTCAGGATGGACTGGATGGGGCCGACCGAGCGCAACCGCGACATCAGATCGCCGACATGGCGGCTTTCGAAATAGCGTGTCGGCAGGTGCAGCATGTGCCGCACGATATTGCCCCCCAGCTGGAAAGAGATCATCTGCCCCAGCGTCAGCACCACCCATGACCGCAGCGCCTTGATGAGGATGTTGATGGCATAGACGAGCCCGAAGCCGGTCAGCAGCAACATGACGAGGTTGCTGTCGCTCTGGCCAATGGCTTCATCGATGGTCAGCTGCATGAAAAATGGCAGGGCAAGTGCTGTCAGCTGCAACAGCAGCGACAGCAGCAGCAACTGGGCAAAGGCGCTGCGGAAATTGACCAGACGCCCCCAAAGGTCCGAAAGGCGCACGTTGACCCTGGCGTCGATCGGCTTGAAATCGGCAGTGGGCGTCAATTCGAGCGCGACGCCGGTAAAGTGCCGCCCGACCTGCCCCATCGCGATCTCACGCCGCCCGCTCGCCGGATCGAGGATGGTGATCGATCGCGCCTCTACCCGCTCAAGCACGACGAAGTGGTTGAGGTCCCAATGCAGGATGGCGGGGGTCGCAAGCTTGTTCAGCTCGTCAAGTTCCAGCCGCAACGGCCGTGGTGCCAGATCGAGGCGCGAGGCAATCTCAATCAACTGGGCCAGCGTGGCCCCTTTTATCGAAATCGGGAATTGCCTTCGCAGGCCGCCGATATTGACGCGATGCCCGTGATGGGCGGCGACCATGGCAAGGCAGGCCAGCCCGCATTCGGCGGCTTCGGCCTGAAGCATGGGGCGCATGCCCTGCGTCCATGGCCACTCGATCTGCTTCATGACCGCATTGCCTTGAGCACGGGTTCCAGGAACACCTCCCACAGGCTGCGGTCCTCAAGGATAAGATTGGCAGACAGGGTCATCCCGTCGCGCAATTGCCCGGCCCGGAAGCGGCTTTCTGTCTCGCTGGCATCGAACTTCACGCGGACACGGAACATCGGCTCGCTGGCCGATCCGGTCTGGGTGAGGCCCACCGGCGGTGTCGGCACAGTGGAGACCCAGGTTACCGTCCCCGATCCCGTGCCGTATTTCTGATAGGAAAACGCATCGAACATCAGTCGGACCTTCTGGCCTGGACGAACGAACCCGACGGCGCTCGATGGCGCATAGAGTTGAACTTCGAGCGTGCTGGCAGATGGGACGACAGCTGCCATGACCGTCGATGCATCGACCCGCTGGCCGGGGCGCACGGCCAGGTCGCCGACGGATCCCGCAATTGGTGCCGTCAATGTGAGCTTGTCCTGGCGCAGAAGCCGCGCGCGCTGTTCGGCAAGGGCCGCCATGCGTTCGGCAAGCTGCGAACCGGCCTGATCGGCCCCGATGGCACGGGAGGCGATCTGCGATTCGATCGTCTTGAGCGCCTCGCGCTGCGCGATGATACGCTCGGCAAGCGTTTCGCGCTCCAGCTTGCGTGCCAGCAAGGCCGCCTGACGCTCTTCCAGCTCTGCCTTGGTCGCCGCACCCTGCTTGCTCAACCGCTGCGATCGCTGAAGCTGTGCCTCGGCCAGGCGGGCCTGCTCGGCAACAAGCTCTACCTGCCGCACCAGCGAATCCAGCGTTTGGGCGATGCCTTGTTGCTGGGTCCTGAGCGATTGTGTTTCGGTTGACCCGAGCAGACCGCTCAGGTCCTTCTGGCGGCGCAGCTCGTCATATTGGCGGTCGATCTGCAACAGCTGGCTGGCAATGCCTTCACCGCCGGGGTCGCGCCCCTGTGTGAGCGAGACCGTCACCAGAGGCGTGCCCGCATTGACGGCCTGGCCTTCGCGCACCAGAAGCTTTTCCACCTTGGCCTCGGCTGGCGGCGTGATCCGCGAGACACCCTGCGAATAGGTGATGACGCCGCGAACCTGGGCGCGGCGTGCATAGCTGCCGAACGTCAAAAGCAGTGCCAGAGCGAGCACAACGGCGACAATCAGCGCGGTATAGATACGCGCAGAGGGCGGCACTGCCGCCACGACGGTGCCGGTGAGCCGCTGGCGGCCGGCGTCGATGACCTCCTGACGGAAGAGTGGACTGTTCATGTCGGGTCGGCCCAATGCATCCGCGCAGGGTTAGCCGCAATTCCTCAAAACGTGATTAATGCGCTGAAAACCCAGTCTTTCGGCTTTTGTAACCAATGGCTGGTATCCGGGGACCCGATGGCGGTCGCGGTTACGCGCATCACAAGAGACATGGGAACCCGAAGTGAAAGCACGAATACTGGTTGCGATACCCTGGCTGGCCGCAGTGCCTATGCTGAGCGGGTGCGCGCCACACGTGCAACTGGCGGTGGCCCCGGACATCCAGTCAGCGACATGGTCGGTCCAGCCTGCCACCGATGCAGACAATATTAGCGTAATGGAAGCGCCGCTCGACTGGGCCGCCTTTGGTTCACCGCGCCTCGATGCGTTGCTGGACCAGGTGCGCGCGGCGAACACCGATATCGCCATAGCCAATGCACGCATTGCCCAGGCGGCTGCCGACCTGCGAATCACGAAGGCCGCCAACGGACCGACGCTGGAAGCGTTCGGCCGAGCCGAATCGAACGCGCGCGGCGGATCGGGCGACAATGCCTTTCGCGACAGCTATGTCGCAGGTGATCTCGACCTCACCTATACGCTGGATCTTTCCGGGCGGCTGAAGGCCAGCAAGAAAGCGGCGTTCGCCCGATACCGTGCTGCCGGGTATGAAGCGCAGGCGACACGCCTCAACATCGAAGCCGCTGCCGCCACTGCCTTTATCGAATACGCGGCGCTGTGTGACAGGATCAAGATTGCCGAGAAGGCATTGGCCAACGCGCGGGAGTTCGGACGAACATTGAACCTGCGAGCCGAAGCCGGGATTGTCAGCCAGGTCGATGCAGGTATTCAGGCGGCCGAAACCAATGACATTGCGGTTAACCTGTCGCGCCTGCGCGAGGCGCGATCGCGCACGGTTCGGGCGATTGCAGTTCTTGCGGGCGAAGAGGGACCGCTGTTCGACCTTGAGCCCGCCACTCTTGCCGATTTCGCGTTGCCGCAGTTCATGCCAGGCCAGCCGGCCTCGCTTGTCACCCGGCGGCCCGACATGCTGGCGGCAGCAGCGCGCATCGAGGCTGCAAACGGTGATGTCGACCGCGCACGCGCAGCCTTTCTGCCCGACATGGAGCTTTCGGCCGGCTCTTTCGTCGATAGCGCTGTGGGCGGCGGTATCCTGAACCCCGGCTTTGCACTCGCGGCGCGGATGGTCGCAACGATCTTCGACAATGGTCGTCTCAAGGGTCAGGTCTATCGTGCATCGGCCGAACAACAAGAAGCCGTGGAACTGTATCGCAAGGCGCTACTAAACGCCTTGGCCGATGCTCAAAATGCGATCGGAGCCGCGCAGGCAAATGGTGAACGCATCCACCTGCTCGAAAACTCGCAGCACCATGCCGCGCGCACGGCTGCGCTTGCGCGCGATCGATATGCAGAGGGCGCCGAAGATTTTGGGGCCGTGCTTGACGCGGAACGTCAACGACTCACCGTCGAGGATGCGCTTGCCAGTTCGCGGCAGCAGGCGTTCAATTCAGCAATTGCCCTCTATGCCGCGCTTGGCGGAAGCCCTCGATAGCCTTTCCAGCATAGCCGCCAAATCCGTCTGCCAAACTGGGAGAACAGCGACTAGAGCATTCGATAGCAGAGGGACCAACACGCTTTGGACAGCTCCCGTGTTCGCGCCGCGATCGTAGCACCATGCTCACGCTGCCAATCAGAGA
>CAXRCQ010000364.1:0-4704 GCA_964228845.1 Blastomonas sp. | reverse complement strand
CGCCATGGCTGAGCTGATCCTGGTCGAAGCCGGCGGCGACCATCTCCGCATCGAGATCCATCTCGTGCATCCGGCTCCAGAACGGCTCGTTATTGTAATAGGCATCCCAGTCGCGCATCGCCTGTTCGAACAGCGGCATGTCCGCGGTATATTGCGGTTGCTCGACATGCAGCACGATGCCGCCCGGCTTCAGCAGGCGCCGCGTCTCGCGCATGATGGCGCGCATCGAGCTGGTCGAGAGTTCGTGCAGGAACATGGTGGTCTGGATCCAGTCGAAGCTGGCATCCTCGAAACAGGACAGATCTTCGCCGCTCGCCTGAACGAAACGGACATTGTCGACGCCGAGCGACATCGCACGGCCCAGGCCGTAGCGCAGAACCGGCGCGCCCAGATCGACGATGGTCATCTCGGCCTCGGGAAAGGCCTGGGCGAGCGGCAGGCTGGAATGGCCGACCGTACCGCCGATCTCCAGTATCCGTGTGGGCCGGAAATCAGGCAGGTTGCGGCGCACCCATTGCACCACGGCATGCCCGCCGCCGTCCGAATATTTGCCGAGCAGCCCCCCAGTCGTCACGAACCCGGCATGGTCATAATTGGCACCATTGGCGACATCGCCGGGAAAGGCCTCGCTGTGATAGCTGCCCGGCATGCAGTGATGATCGACCGCGGATACATAGCGGGGGATGGCCAGCGCCGGATCGAGCTGGAGCCGGTTGCTGCCTTCGGTCAGCGCTCTGGCCTTGGCGGCAAGCGCCTCGCGCTGGCGGATCGCCGTCCATCGGCCCGCCTGCTGGCGCTGTTCCATCGTCGCGCGGCGAAGCGCCGACCAGGTCTGGAAGGCCGGATCGGCGAGCAGCGCCTTGCGCGCTTCGTGCCGGTCGCGGATCGGGCGGCCATGTTCGGACTCGAACCGGGGCACGACGCGCGCCTCATAGGCTGCC
Organism: Blastomonas sp.; assembly: GCA_964228845.1. Taxonomy (GTDB): domain Bacteria; phylum Pseudomonadota; class Alphaproteobacteria; order Sphingomonadales; family Sphingomonadaceae; genus Blastomonas. The sequence goes on along the minus strand of CAXRCQ010000364.1, from coordinate 3,763 downwards.
TTGACCCCCGGCACCACCGATGCGGCCAGATGGCGGTTCATCTGCGCCAGAAAGTTGATGCGCTCGATCTCGTCATGCCCGGTCTCTGGGAACAGCTCGTGTCGACCGATCACCCGGTAATCGGGCGCACCATCATAGGCAGCGATATCCTTGTCGGTCGTCATTCTCGCCTTCCATCCGTTTTGTTATAGATTTATATCTTATTGCGAAGTTCGGACCGTTGCGCAAGCACACTGCGGCCCGGAACGAACGCATCATCCCGTCTAGCGAATGCTCCGCCGACCGGTCCGGATTTTGTGAGGACTATCGCCCTGTCGGACAGCGCACAAACGCTGGCTGGCAAGGAAAGGCCGGCTCAGCTCGCGAGAATGCCGGCCAGAGCGCCTGCGACATCGCCGAGCGTATCCAGGTCGCCGACGAGCGACCGGAGCGCGTCTTCGCGGCCCGCCAGTCCGCCAAAGGCAAGGCAGGCCTGCCACTTGGCCATTTGCGCCGCCTCGTCCAGCGGCCATTGCGGGGTGCCATACTGGCTCTCGACATGCACGCGGATCGCACGACCATCGCGCAGCACCGCCACCCCTGTCGCGGGCGCGAAGGCGGCCTGGTCGCCATTGTCGTTGACGTGCACCCTTATCCGCGCGGCGATGTCGAGAAGCTGCGGGTCGCCGATATTGGCGTCGGTAAATGCTTCGAGCGTGATCGCGCCGTCGCGCAGCAGCAGCGCACCGAGCCAGGGAAAGCACAACCGCGCATAAGCCACCGACATATCGGACCGCGCGGGACGTCCGACCAGCCGGCTGATCAGCGGTGGCGCATGATATTCGAACCGCTCCAGCGAATTGATGCTGACACCGTGTTCCTCGATCATGGATCGCAGCGCGACGATTGCACCATGCGCGGCACGGCCGGTCGGAAACGGCTTCCAGCTGAGCTCGTCAATGCGCCAGCCCTGGCCTAGCCTCGCCAGCTCGGTTTCGATATCCGTATCGTCCTCGAACAGCGCCAGATAGCCGAAAGGCCCGTCGATCGACCCTTGCGGACCGGGCAGGCCCGCTACGGCAAGATCCACCGCCTCGACCGCCGACCGCGCAGCGCCCGCCACCTGCAGCGCCAGTGTCGGCTTGCCCTCGACATGCGCCTGCATCGTTCCGCTGGCATAAGCGAGCGCATAGCCGAACGCGTTGCGCGCGGTTTGCGGGTCCAGCCTGCGCAGCCGCGCCAGGGCCGCCACGCATCCGAAAATTCCCGCCGTGGCCGGGCGGAAGAACTTAAGCGGACTCCGGACCGCCATGCCCAGGGTCGCGACCACATCGACGCCCGCCACCAGCGCCGACAGGAAATCGGTGCCAGCGCAATCATCGCTTCGCGCCGCCTCGGCCATGATCGCCGCGAGCACGGTCGCCATCGGATGCGCCACGGCCGGCTCGTGAACGCAGTCAAATTCCTGCGCGTGGATCTGATAGGCGTTGACATAGGCCGCATAGGGCGCAGCAAGCCGAATGCCCGGCGCGCCCAGCACGAAGCTGCCCCCAGGCTGGCTGCCCCCCGCCCACAGGCTGGCCGAAGCGAGCACCGCATCGGCAAAGGCCGCGCTGCGCCCCGCAACGCCGACCGCCAGCGTATCGCCCAGAAATTCGAGCGTACGCAACTGGGTTGCCCTGGGCAGCGCGTGCCAATCGACGGCAAGCGCGTGCGCGACCAGCCTTGCCGATGCATCCTCCATCGGACAGGTCAGTCCATCTCGATCATGACTTTGCCGAAATGATCGCCTGAAGCGAGATAGGCATAGGCAGCAGCGGCCTCGGAAAAGCCGAAGCTGCGGTTGATCACCGGGGTCATGCCATTGGCCGACACCGCCTTGACCAGATCGACCAGCATCGCCCGGCTGCCCGCAGCAATGCCATGCAGGCCGAGATTCTTGCCGATGATCGTGCCGAAAGCGGGCAGCGGATCGGAGACCGAACCGGCCAGGGCACCGATGATCGCAATCCGGCCATTGGGCGCAGCAGCGGCAATCGACTTTTGCAGCGTCGCCAGACCGCCGGTTTCCAGGATGATGTCCGCACCGCCGCCCAGCCTGTCGAACGCCTCTTTCTCCCAGTCGGGATTGGCGCGATAGTTGATGGTGACATCGGCCCCCAGATCGCGCGCACGTTCGAGCTTCTCGTCGCTCGACGAGGTGACGCAAAAGCGCGCGCCTGCCATCTTGGCCAGTTGCAGCGCCAGGATCGAGACGCCGCCGGTACCCAGCGACAGCACTGCATCGCCGGCCTTCATCGCGCCCACGACATGGAGCGAGTTCCAGGCGGTCAGCGCGGCAGCGGCCAGCGGGGCGGCCTGCGCGTCGCTCATCGAATCCGGCACCTTGACCAGCGCATGCGCGGGCACGAGCAGATATTCGGCCAGCCAGCCATCGTGCGAAACGCCGATATCATGCGCGAACACCGTCGGCGTGAAAGGCCCGCCGACCCAGTTGACGAAATGCGGCATCACGACGCGCTCGCCTTCGACAAGGCCGGAAACGCCCTCGCCGAGCGCGGCGATCTCGCCGACACCGTCTGAAACGGGAATGCGCGTTTCGGGGCGGGCCGGGCCATATCTGCCCGACAGGATCAGCAGATCCCGATGGTTGAGGCAGACGGCCCGCATCTTGACCACAACCTGGCCCTTGCCCGGTTCGGGCGTCGGCGCTTCGGTCATGACGAGGGATTCCAGGCCCTTCTGGGCACCGATCTGATAGGCTTTCACGATACGCCTTTCTGGATAGTCCTGCGCAGACGCGCGATATGTATCGTGTCTATATCAATTGAAAAATGGGATGACCAGTCCCGATTTGCCTCTGATCAGATCTCCGGGCTAGATCCCATGGCGAATTTCGTCCCGTGCAGATCCAGCCGGATGTGGAACTTGTCCGACCGGTAATGCGCGAAGGTAAGCAGGAACGGGCGATCGTTCCGGTCATAGCTCGTCCGGCTGATGCGCAGGATGGCGGACAGGGCGGGAATTTCAAGCGCCTGACACAGATTGTCATCTGCCTGCATCGCATCAATGATCTGGTCGGCATGGACCGCCTTGTAGCCTGCTTCATCCAGCAGGCGCAGGATCGGCGCGCGCGCCAGCCGGTCCGGAGTGATTATCGACCCCAGGGCGACCGGCACGAAGCTGCTGACATAGCCGATCGGAACGCCATCGAGATAGCGCACGCGCGCGGCCTTGATGACCTCCTCGCCTTCCTCAAGCCGCAGCGCGCTGGCCACGCTGGGTACCGGCTTCTTGCGGATGACCTCGATCACGTTGACCGTCGTCCCCGTACCCAGCGCCATCAGCGAGTCCATGGCCTGGTCGATATTGGCCACGATCGGCTTGGCGGGGGACTGAAAGATCACGCGCGTGCCCAGGCGGCGCTTGCGCTCGACATAACGTTCGTCCGCCAGTTCGTTGAGTACGCGCCGCGCGGTGATGCGGGATACGCCGAACTGCGCCGACAGCTCCAGTTCCGTCGGCATGGCGCTTCCATACGGCCTCTGCCCGGTCAGGATTTCATCGCGCAGCTTGAGGTAAATCTGATAGTAAAGCGGCACAGCCGCATTGCGCGATACCAAGCTTCTGCCCCTGGAACGGTCAATCCAATCTGGCGACAGGATTTCGGTGCTTTCTCGGGCGGATCATCGGCGCGATACTGCCGGACGTCAAGATATGTCCTGTCCATAGGCGAAAAAGGGGGTACGCGCCGTGCCCCCTTTCCCGTCTTGTTCCACCAGGT
>CAXRCQ010000363.1:0-7218 GCA_964228845.1 Blastomonas sp. | reverse complement strand
GGCCGGGCGATGGACAGGCACCGGGTGGGCTTGGCAAAACCGTGCCGGAGCAAAAGCGCGTCCGATTCCTGGCCGAGGCATATCGGCGTCCTGCCCGTGTTGCCACGATGCTGCTGCAGCCGCACGGGAATTTGCGTCATTGCGACCGCTGATCTGCAGCTCTCCCCTCCCGCCTGCGGGAGGGGCAGGTTCAGCTTGCTGAACCGGGGTGGGCCCGTTCAGGATGAATTTCAGCTTGCTGAACCGGCGTGGCCAGAACGGAAAGAGGTCGCCCCCACCCCGTCTTCGCCTCTGGCTCAGCCACCCCTCCCGCAAGCGGGAGGGGAGAAGAAGGGTTACCCCCGCCCGATCAGCTTCTGCGCCATGCGGTCGGCGACGGTGGCGGGCGATTCGCCGGTGGTGCGGCTTTCCTGCCAGATGCCGGTCAGGCGCTGCGGAATGCCGGTGAGGCGTGCGTGCACTTCCTCGACCTGCGCGGTGCGGCCTTCTCCTTGCGCGAAATATTCGAGCGCGACCGAGATGATGCCGCCCGCGTTGATGACGTAATCGGGCGCATAGAGGATACCGCGATCGATCAGCATGTCGCCATGGTGCGGCCGCGCGAGCTGGTTGTTCGCGCCGCCCGCGACGATGGCAACGTTCAGCTTCTCGATGCTCTCCGAATCGAGGATCGCGCCCAGCGCATTGGGGCTGAACACATCGGCCTCGACCTGCATGATGCGGTCTGCGCTCACCGTCTCCGCACCCAGTTCATCGGCGAGCTTCTGCGCGCGATCGGCGTTCACGTCGGCGAGGGTCAGCCTCGCGCCTTCTGCCGCGAGCAATCGCGCCAGACCACCGCCGACACTGCCGGTGCCCTGCACCGCGATGCGCACGTCCTTCAGCCGGTCGGTGCCGAGCTTGAACTGCACCGCCGCCTTGACGCCCAGGAAAATGCCCTTGGCGGTGAACGGCCCCGGATCGCCGCCGGCAGAGCCCGCGTCCTGAACGGGCAGGCCCGAAACAAACTTGGTGCGCTTCGAGATCGCGACCATGTCCGCATCGGACATGCCGATATCCTCGGCGGTAACATAGCGGCCGCCCAGCGCGTCGATCGCATCGCCGAATGCGGCGAGCATTTCAGGGGTCTTGCGATTGTCGGCATCGGCGAGAATCACCGCCTTGCCGCCGCCCATCGGCAGGCCGGCCATCGCGTTCTTGTAGCTCATGCCGCGCGACAGGCGCAGCGCATCGGTGATGGCGCGGCCCTTGTCGGCATAATGCCAGAAGCGCGTGCCGCCGCCCGCCGGACCCAGAGCCGTGGAGTGAATCGCGATGATCGCCGAAAGCCCCGAGGCGCGGTCGTGCACATATTGCACCGCCTCATGCTCGTCGAAGTCCGGCAGATCCCAATAGCTTTGCACGCGCCCGTCTCCCCAAGGCTGGTCGCGCGGCAGAGCCTGAAAAAGGCAAGGATTTCAAGAGCAGATGGGGCGACCGATGGGGTTCGAACCCACGACCTCCGGTACCACAAACCGGCGCTCTAACCAACTGAGCTACGGTCGCCACACACTGCTTACGCCACGCGGAGGCGTCCCTTAGGGGCGCGCGGGCGGGATCGTCAAGCGACGAAATCAAGGCGGTCGCTATCTTACAAACTGCCCCTGCAATGCAAGGGAAAATGCGGCAAAAAAGCACGCAGGCGAAATTAAATTAGCCGCACCGGTTCACGGCTCGCCGATGCGGCGGCTGATGATGCGCGCCGGGGTCAGTTGCGCGTCAAGCAGGCTGGTCTGCCGCCACCGGCTCTCCCCCTGCGCAATCACCAGATCGAGCTCGAACCAGCGGGTGACGATCTGCGGCTGCGATTCGATCTCGGGGCCGAAGGTCTGCGATTGCAGCGCCAGCGGCCGCCAGAAATCGGCGATGCGCGCATAGCCGAGCGGCGGACGATCCGCGATCATCGCGCGCGCGCGATCGAGCGGGATCTTGCCGGGCGCGAGCATCATGATGAGCGGCGCCTGTTCGGGCAGCAGCGTGTTGACGTTGATCGGCGAGAGGATCGCATCGGGCAGCGCGCATATCCACGGCTCGAGCCGCGCGTAGATCTGCGGCGTCATGCCGCGAAGCGCCTGGATCTCGCCCTTGTCGCCAAGCAGCCGCCCGGCGGTGCGATAAGGCGAATCGAGTTGCTGGTAATATTGATCCTCGGCCCCGGCGGGCAGCGCCACCTGATCGGTATCGATCCAGTCGGCCAGCGCATCGGCCAGGCCCCTCGCCTCGTCCGACCCGACGCCCAGCGCCTGCATGAGGCCTGCAAACTGGCCGATGCCAACGGGACGCGCGGCGAGGTCGCCCGGCTGGCCCGCGACCACGGAGTTCAGGTTGAAGCAGTTGCCGCCATCGCGCACCGTCGCGGTCACCACCGCGCCCGACCCATCGTCGATCGGCAGCACATTGGGCTGACCGATCCAGCCGCCGACATTGACCGTACGCGCGGGGCTGAGATCGAGCTGGCGCTTGATTTCGCGCGCGGCGAACTGCTCCGCGCCTAGCGCCGCGAACCGCGCGCGGTCAGCGGCATCGGCATTGGCGGCGAGCCGCACGGCAAGGTTCACCCGGTCGAGAATCAGCGTGGTGACGATCGCCATCACCGCGACCAGCAGCAGCACGCTGAGCAATGCGATGCCGCGCTCGGAAGCTTTGGGGATGCGGCGCCCGCTCATCCGCCGCCGCCTGCGACGAGAAATTCGAAGGTCAGCGGCCGTGCGGTATTGCCCTGCTGGACCAGGGTGAGCTCGATCGCGATCGGCAGTTCGTCGGTGCGCTGCGGCCGCCAGTCGGCCTGCCACACGCCCTGCCTGTCGCGAAAGCGCAGCCGCGCCTGCTCGATCCCCTCGAGAATCGCGACCGGCGCGCCGGTCTTCGCGCCATCGGCCTTGGGCGCAATCGCGCGGGTCAGCCTGCCATCGGCCAGCGCCCATTCGACCCGCTGCAGGCTCGACGACCCAGGCTGCGGATCGATCTGCGCGACCTGGCGCGAAAAGCCGAGCAGCAGCCCGTCGCCCGTCATCAGCGCCATGCGATCACCGCCCAGCGCATCGCGCGAGGGCCGCGGCAGCATCAGCGTCATGTCCTGGGCCAGGATCGCAGAGAAGCGTCGCAGATCGCCCATCTCCTCCAGCCGCACCGCACTGCGCGCCTCGGCCTCGACGCTCTGGCGCAGCAGCACGACCGAGGCGGTGGCGATCATGCCGAAGATGAACAGGGCAACCATCATCTCGACCAGGGTGAAGCCGGGCAGTCGAGGGACGTCGTGCAGCGTCCCTCGACTACGCTCGGGACAAGTGGGGGAGTGCAATATCATCACAACACCGGCCTCAGCACGGTGAGCGTCACCTCGGGCCCCGTCCCCTGGCGCACCGCCAGGTCGACCTTGAGCAGTTCGCCCCCCTCCAGCGCGGTCGCCGTCCGTCGCCAGGCAAAGTCGCGGCCTGCATTGCTGATCGTGCCCTGCGCATCGCCGAGCGCTGGCGGACTGGGATCGGTCAGCGCCTCGACTGCCAGATTGCGCACCGTGATCTCGCTGTACAGCCGGCTGTCGAGCTCTGCGGTCTGCATCAGGCTGGCCCCCTGCAGCTTGATCAGCGCGAGCGCGGCGATCGAGAAAACGGCGAGCGCGACCAGCATTTCGAGCAGGCTGAAACCCGAGTCTCGGCGGAATGGGCGGGGGCGGCGCGGCATGGCCCGCCATTTAGCCGCCAAGCCCTCCCCGCGCCAGTTGTTTGCGCCTTGATAGCAACCCTGTTGGACGGCTATTCGGGCCCCGAGGCTAGGCCGCAAAAGGCATGGGGACGATGAGCGACAGCGATACAGCAAGCAACCAGTGCAACACCGTGGCGCTGGGCAAGGTTCCCGGCATCCAGAAGGTGCCGACCCCGCGCATGGAATTGTACATCCTGCGCAATTTCCTCACGCCCGAGGAGTGCGCGCGCTTTGTCGAGAAGATCGATGCCGACCGCAGGCCTTCGACCATCGCCGACCCCAATGGCGACAGCTATTTCCGCACTTCCGAAACCTGCGACATGCGCGCCGACGACCCGGATGTCATCGCGCTTGATCAAAGGCTGAGCGCGCTGTCGGGCATCGATCTGCAGTTCGGCGAGACGATGCAGGGTCAGCGCTATGCCGTCGGCCAGGAGTTCAAGGCGCATACCGACTATTTCGAACCGCAGGGCCAGGACTTCAAACGCTACACCACTGTCGGCGGGCAGCGGACCTGGACGTTCATGATCTATCTCAACGAGCCCGAAGCGGGCGGCGCGACGCGGTTCAAGACGATCGGCAAGTCGATCCAGCCCGAGATCGGCAAGCTGGTCGCGTGGAACAACCGCCGACCCGATGGCAGCTGCAACCCCGCCACCATTCATCACGGCATGAAGGTGCGCGACGGCACCAAATATGTCATCACCAAATGGTATCGCGAGAGGCCCTGGAGCTTGTGAGCCTGGCGCGCTACCGCCCCGGCCCCGCTATGCTGGTGACCGCGGCCTTTATCGGCCCCGGCACCGTCACCGCCTGCGCCAGCGCAGGCATCGGCTTCGGTTATGCGCTGCTCTGGGCGCTCGTGTTTGCAACTGTCGCCACGATCATCCTGCAGGCCATGGCCGCGCGCGTCGCCATCGTCACCGGGCAGGGGCTGGCCGAGGCCATCCTGGCAGCAGCAGCCAATCCGGCGCTGCGCTGGGGAATCGCTGCGCTGATCTTTGCCGCGCTCGCGATCGGCAATTCGGCCTATCAGGCGGGGAATATCAGCGGTACGGGCGCAGGCCTCAAGCTGCTGGGGCTGACTGAGACGTCTCCGGCCCTGCTCGCGTTGGCGACCGGTGCCCTGGCAGCAGCGCTGGTGGTGATCGGCAAACCGGCATGGCTGGAAAAGCTGCTGATTGCGCTGGTGCTGGCGATGTCACTCGCCTTTGTGGGCGGGCTGGCGGTGATCCGGGTGGACTGGAATGCGGTGGCCGCCGGGTTCCTCCCCCGCCTGCCCGCCGACGGCCTGCTCACTGCGATCGCGCTGATCGGCACCACGGTGGTGCCCTATAACCTGTTCCTGCACGCAGCCTCGGTGCGTGGGAAATTTGCCGCCGATTCCGACGGTCTTGCGGCTTCGGCGGCCGATACGATGGTTTCGGTGGTGATCGGCGGGCTGCTGTCGATGGCGATCGTCATCATGGGCGCGGCAACGGCCAAGCTGACGGCAAGCGGCGCAGGACCGCTCGACGATATGGCGCTGCGCCTGGAAAGCCTGTTCGGTGCACCCGCGCGGATCGTGTTCGCGCTCGGATTGGCGGGCGCAGGTTTCAGCTCCGCGCTCACCGCGCCGCTCGCGACCGGCTATGTGCTGGCGGAGATGATGGGCGGCGCCGACGATCCCGATCGGCGCACCCGCATCTTCAAGCGCACCGCGCTGGCCGTCATCGGCATCGGTACCGCCTTTGCCTATTTCGCGGTCAATCCGGTCGAGCTGATCCTGATCGCGCAGTCGGCCAACGGCCTGTTGCTGCCGATTCTCGCGGGCTTCCTGCTCTGGGTCGCCGCACGCAAGGCCAGCCTTGGCCAATTTGCCAATGGCCCGATAGCCAATATCGCAGGCGCGGCGGTGGTGCTGGTCTGTGCAGGGCTGGGGTTACGGCTGATCCTGCGCGCGATGGGGCTATGGCCTTGACCCGTTCGATCGATCTCAACGCCGATCTCGGCGAGCAGCCCGAAGAGCAAGCGCGCGACATCGCGCTGATGCAGCATATTTCCAGCTGCAACATCGCCTGTGGCGGCCATGCCGGGGACGAGGCGAGCATGGCATTGATGCTGCGCGCGGCGAAGGCGGCGGGCATCGCGGCGGGCGCGCATCCCAGCTATCCCGATCGCGCAGGGTTCGGGCGGGTGTCGCTCGACATGCCGATCGATACGCTGGTCGATTCGCTGCTGGAGCAGGTCCGTGCGCTGGCGAGCGTCGCCGCGGATGAAGGCGTGGTGCTCGCCCATATCAAGCCGCACGGGATGCTCTACAACGATCTGGCCGACCGGCCCGAGCTGGCGCGCGCGGTGGCCGAGGCGCTGCACACCGCTTTCCCACATCTCGCGCAGGTCGGCCTTGCGCATTCGGCCAGCGAGGAGGCGGCCCGCGCGGTCGGGGCGCGCTTTATTGCCGAGGGCTTTGTCGATCGCGGCTACACGCCCGCGCGCCGCCTGGTACCGCGCAGCCAGCCGGGCGCGCTGATTACCAGCGATGCTGAACGCGCCGCACAGGCCATCGCCATCGCCACGGGCGAGCCGATCACCGCGAACGACGGCAGCCTGATCCATGTTATGGCGCAAAGCCTGTGCATTCATTCGGACAGTCCTGGTGCTGAACAAACCGCTTTGCGGATCGCAGACGAGATGGCAGTCTTGGGGATAACGATAAAAGCCCCCGGAGAGCCGCCCGATGAGCCAGTCGATCTATTGCGCCGATGACTGGTTGATGATCCAGGGCTTGCCAGCGGAGCGTGTGGCGGCCCTCGCAGCGGCAGCAGCAGAGCAGGACGGCTGGGAGGATATCGTGCCGGGGCTCGACAGCCTGTCGCTGAGCTGGGACCCTGCACAACGAGACTTGGACTCGGCCCGCACTGCTGCTGAAGCGCTGGCCTGTAGCGATGCCGGAGCCGCGCCCGCTGCGACCATCGCGCCTGCCACACTGCACATCTGCTACGAGAAACCTTGGGCGCACGACGCTGATATCGTCGCCGAACTGCTCGGCCTGAGCACAGACGCCCTGCCCGCCTGGCACATGGCGCAAGACTGGCGCGTCGCGATGCTCGGGTTCCAGCCAGGATTTGCCTATCTCATTTGCGATGCGCGCATTCCCGATATTCCCCGCCTCGCCGATCCGCGGTCGCGGGTCGAGGCCGGGTCGGTCGGGCTGCTCGGCCAGATTTGCGGGCTCTATCCGCATGCAGGCCCGGGCGGCTGGCCGATCATCGGGCGGATTGCCGAGACATTGTTCGATCCGCACGCCCCCTCGCCTGCGTTGCTCAAGGCGGGGCAGCAGGTGCGCTTCGAGCGGATCGATGCGGGCGAGCTCGCGCGCCGGACGGGGGGCGCGGCCTGAGCCTCACTGTCATCAAGGCCGGGCTGCAGTCGAGCATCCAGGCCGCGCCTTATCGCGGGCTGCGCAAGCTTGCCGTTCCTTCGGGCGGCGCG